>NZ_RZOF01000100.1:0-17828 GCF_003998955.1 Mesorhizobium sp. M4B.F.Ca.ET.017.02.2.1
CGATGGAATCGATGGATCAGGCAACCGGGATTTTGATATTTGGTGACGGCCGCGAAGTGCGATTGGCGCAGGAATTGGCTGAAATCGGCTGTGCAGTTCTTCTGGTAACCGCAAGCGAGTCGCCTCAGGACGCCAAAAACCTCGCAGTTGTGAAGGTGCCATCTTTGCAGAACCGCGTGGCACGATCAATCGTGGACATCCTGCCCGCTCAGCTGCTAGCCGCAGAACTGTCCGACGCGGCCGGACTTACTGATGCCCAGTTTCGTTATAGCCAAAATGACACAAAGGTGACCATGGACGAATCGGAGCCCCGGGTCTGAGCACGCGCGCCACGAGATGACACGTTCCGGACATCCTTCTTGGCCCTGATCAAGACAGCAATGGCGAGCCAGTGCAGTGTTCACGCTGTCTCGAGGCCGTCGACGGCAGAATGTGTCGTGCTTCGCCTGCCAATTGAATGGAGCGCAGCATTCTGTTTCCAAAGGCGCATGAAACTTGGAAAGGTAACTCTACGATAAAACTATACGCCGTGGAATTGTCTCGGCACGGTTGACGGCTGCGAGTAACTCACCACGGGGAACACTGCATCGTTGACGTCCTCTGCTTGCTGAAGCTCGCTTAAGCGTTGCTGGCAGCATCTGAGGTGCCCATTCCAGGCGAGCATAAATAACTCCAGGAGCAACGGACGATGGCATCTTCCCGGCCTAAAGTGTATTCGGCGCTCGTTACACCCGCGATCGCGTTCCTATGTCTTGCGACAGTCGTGCCGATTGCAGCTGTCATTGCCCTCTCGTTCGGTGACTTCAACATAGCCTTCCCGGAAAAGACGCGCTTTATCCGGCTTTACAATTACGCGCGGTTCTTGTCCGACGGTCGGTTTATCAACGCCGCGCTGCTTACGTTCATTTTGGTCGTCGTCCCCGTCGTCCTCCAATTACTGTGTGGATTAGCGTTGGCAATAGCGCTTAAGGAAAATCTCGTTGGCACACGGTGGATGCGAGCATCTTTCCTGCTTCCGTCAATAATTCCGCCAGCGGTAGGCGGAATTGTGTGGAAGCTGTTCCTCATTCCTGGTGTGGGCGGCTTGTCTTATCTCGCAAGCTTGTTCGGTCACAATTTCGAAGCTGACTTACTTGGAAGCAAAACGGCAGCGCTTATCTCCGTGATCATCGTATCGATTTGGTTTGGCGTTCCCATAGTTGCTTTGCTGCTTCTCTCGTCTTTGGACTCGATCCCAGACGAGATTTATGAGGCGGCAAACCTCGACGGAGCAAGTTGGGCCCAGGCGCAATGGCATATTTCCATACCGCTCGTCTTACCTGCGATGGGAGCCGTCGCCGTGTTTCAAGCCTTAGAGGTCCTTGGGATTTTCCCCGTGATCTTCGTGTTGACAGGTGGCGGGCCGGCTGGGGCGACTGAACCCCTAAACTTCTACGCTTTCCTGACCGCATTTACATATCTCGATCTCGATTATTCCGCCGCAATTCTCGTGGCATTCACAACAACGATCGTCGGCGTGTGTTTTTGGTCTATTCGCCAAATCTCGGCCACTCGCGTTGGGAGGTAAGCCCATGCATCGATACCTTGGACGTCACATCTCCGAATATCATCCACTCGCCAAATCTCGGCCCCTCGCGTTGGGAGGTGAGCCCATGCGTCGGGACCTCGGACGTCACATCTACGGATACCTTGTCTCCGCTGCCTTTGCGCTATTCCTGTTCTCGCCGATATTGTGGACCCTATCGACATCTCTCAAACAGCCGACCGAGATGTTTCAATGGCCGCCCGTGATCGTGGGGGAGCCATCCGCTCAGCACTATACCGCGATAATCGCTGACAAGGACTTCTCTTCCGCGCTCATCAATTCAATTGTGGTCTCATGCAGCACCATCATATTGACCATGGCGCTTTCGATCCCGGCAGCCTTTGGCATCTCTCATTTGCAGAAAACTGCGATGCGAAGGCTATTGACCCTGGTGTTGGCACTCCGGGCGGCGCCAGCGATGATCTACATCATCCCCTACTTTCTCTTTTTTCGCCAAGTACACCTCGTCGACACGAAGATTGCGCTGATCATCGTCAACACAATGTTCGCGGTTCCGCTTGCGATCTGGTATTTGTCAGCGTTTTTTGACCAAGTGCCGCGTGAAATCGAAGAAGCCGCGATGATAGACGGCGCGTCAACGCTGCAGACGATGACGCTCATCTCGATACCCATCGCCAAATATGGTATCCTGGCAACAGCAATACTGATATTCATTGGTTCGTGGAACGAGTTTCTTTTCGCGCTGACATTGACACGCGATGACGCAAAAACCGCAGCCGTCGCAATACTGAATTTCATGCCATTTGAGGGGACCGATTGGGGCAAGGCGGCAGCCGCATGCGTGCTTATGCTGGTCCCGATCGTGGTTTTCGTGCCGTTCGTAAAGAAATACGTCGCCGGCCCAACAACGACCGGTTCCGTGAAAGGGTAAAACACTAGCTCAAGGAGAAAATCAATGAGGTATCTTGGAATTCTTGCCGTTGCGTTCGGTGTTGCCGTCGGCGGGGGAGCGACGGCTCAACAGCGCTATGACGGCGCGAAAATAAAGGTCCTATCGACAAACTCGGCATACGATTTGGAGCTCAAAAAATTCGCGCACGAATTCACAGAGAAGACTGGCGCTGAAGTGCAGTTTGATCTCTTCGGTTATGCGCCGACCGTTCAAAAAGTGTCGGTCGAGCTCCTAACGCGTTCAGATAGTTACGACGTGGTATACTTAGGGAGCGAGGAGTTCGGGCGATACGCATCTGGCGATATCCTGGAGCCGCTCGATAATTACATAGACATGAAGAGTGCGGACGTACAGGATTTCATCGCTCCCGTGCTGCGCCTCTACAATAAGGACGGCAAACAGCTGGCATTTCCGCATTTCGCGGCGACACAGCTCCTGTATTATCGTGCCGACTTGTTCGAGAAAGCCGGAATCAAACAGCCACCGCAAACGTGGGAAGAGTTCCGTAATGATTGTGATCTGCTGAGAAAGGCAGACATTCAGTGCACGGCGCTACGGGGTCAACCGGATACTGGCGAGAATATATGGTTTTGGGGCCAGGTTCTTTATGGTTTTGGCGGTAAATATTTTGCGGACGAACCAGCGGATCTGACGCCCACGGTAAATTCGCCCGCTGCGGTGGAGGCGCTGAAATGGTACACGGATGTGATGACCAATTTCACTGTGCCTGGGAGCATCTCAGCAACCTTCGATGATGTTGTCATCGCGATGCAGCAGGGCCGCATTGCTATGACTGTCGAAGGCGCTCCCACCGCAGGTCGCATTCTCGATCCCAAGCTGTCGAAGGTCGTCGGCAAGCTTGGGTTTGCTTTGCCCCCTGGCGGCGTAAGTGGGAGGTTCCCGCCCTTTGCGGGACAGGCGTATGTCATTCCAGCTGCATCAGAAAACAAGGCAGCTGCAGCGGCCTTCCTTCAATGGGCGACGAGTAAAGATCTCATGAAGCGGATTTCGCTCGACAGCACCTTTGTCGCCATCACCAGGACATCGCTGTGGGACGATCCGGAAATCCGTGCGAAACATGACTATGATTATGGCCATGGATCGTTTGCGGCAACGTACGCAGAAACGCTTCGCGGGGCGCCCGAGTGGTATTATCCTCGCATTCCAGAATTCAAGGAGATCGGCGATCGCCTTGGCCGTGCCCTGCAAGAAGCGGTTGTCAGGAGCAAGAGCCCAGAGGCTGCCTTGGACGATGCTCAAGGTGATGCGGTCGAAATCGTGAAGCGCGCTGGATACCTGAAATAGCCGTTACACGTCGCCACCGGCGCGGTTTTGCGCGCCGGTGCGCGCGCGAACTGAACCTCCATAGCGCGTGGGATGAGAGTTGAGGAACTTTAGTATAGTCTGGATTTGCAGCGATCAGCAGCGTTGGGACACCTTGCAGTGCCTAGGGTTCAAAGGCACGCAGACTCCCAATATTGACCGCCTGGCGGCGAGGGGCACGGCATTCGCCCGTGCGTATTGTCAGAGCCCTATCTGCACGCCGAGCCGAACGAGCTTTCTGACAGGCTTGTATCCGATCGCACACCAAGTGCATCAGAACGGCGCCGGCACATTTCCTTCGCATCTCGTTTTGCTCCCAAAACTGATGGCGAACGCCGGATACTATACAGGGCACATAGGAAAGCTGCACCTGTCTGCCACACGTGGCATGATAGAAAAGCGCCCCGATGATGGATTTGCCGAGTTCTACTGGAGCCCTGAGCCATTTCCGGAGTGGTCAGGCAACCACGACTATCATGCGTGGATGTGGTCAAAAGGGGTCAATCCCGAAGCCTACTTCAAACCCTATCTTGACCAACACTATGGTCCGGGACCAGCCGCAGAATATCGGCAGGCGCGTTGGGCAGGCGATCGGGCTGAGCGCTTCATCAAGATGCATTCTGATCGTAGTTGGTATTTAGGCGTTAACATCGACGCGCCTCATCCGCCCCTCAATCCCCCGCCAGACTACCTCAGGCGGTTCAATCCAAATGATATGCCTGATCCTGCGTTCAAGCCGATTGATCTCGAGCACCAGAAGAAATTTGAACGAGTCGATCAGCAAGCGAAATTCGCGGTGGATCCTTGGCACGCAGCAACAGACGCGGGTGAGGCGCACAACGACGAATTGGCAGGACCTACGCATGAAGCGCCACCAACGAAGTTCAATATTTGGGAGATGAGAGCGGCCTATCACGCCGAGGTGGCACAGGTGGACGATCTGGTCGGCCGGATACTAGACACTTTGACGGAAACCGGCCAGCTGGATCGCACGATCATCGTCTTCATGAGCGATCATGGTGATATGATGGGCGACCACGGCCTGCTCTACAAAGGCTGCCGGTTCTATGAGGGTGTGGTGCATGTCCCACTTGTGATTTCCGTGCCTGGCAGCCCAGCCCAAGGATCGGTGTCGAATGCACTTGTCGAGCTGGTCGATATTGCGCCCACATTGCTCTCGTTATCGGGGCTTGAGGTCCCAAAGGCCATGCAGGGGCTGTCACTCGACCAGATGCTGCTTGGGAACACTTCACTGGATTGCCATAAGCCATACGTTGTCAGTGAGTATCACAACTCCCTCAGGTTCCGCGGCAGCCGAGGGTCTCGCGCATCGATGTACTATGATGGACGTCACAAACTAAATGTATATCACGATGTTGGAATAGGAGAGCTGTTCGATCATAAAGAGGACCCCAATGAGCATTATGACCTATGGGATAGCCACCATCACAGGGGGTTGAAATACGACCTATTAGGCCGCAGCTTTTCCGCAATGATGCTTAGAAGTGGATCCGGCCCGGAGAGAATTGAGGACTATTGACCTTGGCGGACCGACGCCAGGAAGGTCACGAGCGAGGCATTGTTCTCGCGACCTTGGGGCCGCCCTCGGTCGATTGTCCAGAAATTGTTCGATAATTTATGGTATCTCGCTGCTCTTTCCTTCATTCATAAGGGGTGAGGATTGTGGAAATGAGCGTCAACTCACCTGCAATGAAAGCGGCATCGCACGAGAGCATCTTGGCTCGCCTGCAGGACGACATCGATCGATTGCCCAATGCGCTCGCTCGCATTGCCAAATACATTCTGGAAAACCCGGAAAAGGTGCTGCACCAATCGGTCGCGGAGCTAGGTGAATTCGCGGCCAGTGGTGAAGCGAGCATATTGCGGCTTTGCCGGCAGATAGGCTTTTCCGGCTTCCGCGACTTCAAGCTGGCATTGGCGGCCGAGATTGGCCGCCCGGGACTGCCTCCTACTGCTGCTGGAACTGCGGATAGCGCTCTGCAATCCTTGCACGACACCATGGCGCAAAACCTCAGCATCGCACACAACAATGCCGATTCCGAAACTCTCGCGAAGGTCGCCGCCGCGCTTGCGGCAAGCAGACGGATCGACCTCTACGGCGCCGGAATGTCCGGTATAACGGCAGAACTGCTTGCCTATCGGCTTTTGCGTGTCGGGCTAACGGCCTTTGCGTTCAGGAATTCCAACATGGCTCACGAAGTCGCCAGCGGGCTTAGTCCCGGATGCGTTGCGATCGGCCTTTCGATCTCCGGCCTCACGGTTGACACCGTCCAGTTCCTCAAGGGCGCCCGTTCTGCGGGGGCACTGACCGTCGCCATCACCAACCGCGCCCGCAGCCCGCTCGAGAAAGCGGCTGACTTCACCCTGCAGGCCTCCGGCCTTCAAGACCACCCGATCGGCGGCACCCTAACATCGACGATCGGCAAGATCTTTGTGATCGAAAGCCTCATGCTGGCGCTCGGAAAGGCGATGGATAAACCGGTTGCCAAATGAAATTAAACTCCATATTGTCACGAAAATGAAATAAAGCACCGATAGAAGTCACGCCCACCGAAAGGGAACTCGGAATGGCAGCGTTAGACCTTCACATCGACGACATCGGCAAGCGGTTTGGCGCGATTGATGTCCTGCGCGGCATCTGTCTAAGGGTTGCTGCGGGGGAGTTTGTGACACTGCTGGGGCCGTCCGGGTGTGGTAAATCAACGCTTCTTCGGATCATCGCGGGGCTGGAGCGTGCCGACCAGGGCCATGTGCGTGCAGGCGGCAGGGGGCTGGACGCGGTGGCGCCGAAGGACCGCGACCTAGCCTTCGTGTTCCAGAGCTACGCCCTTTATCCGCATCTGAGCGTGCACGACAACATTGCTGCCCCGCTGGTCATGCGTGAGCTAAGCAGCTTGGAACGGCTTCCTGTGATTGGCGCGCTGCTGCCCGGAGCCATCCAACGCAAACGCTCGATCCAGGAGCGGGTCCGGCAGACATCAGGGCTTCTCAAGCTCGACGCGCTGCTCGAGCGTCGACCGTCGGCGCTGTCGGGCGGGCAGCGCCAGCGCGTGGCTTTGGGACGCGCCATGGTGCGCAAGCCGAAGATCTTCCTGATGGACGAACCCTTGGCAAACTTGGACGCAGCGCTGCGCATCCATACGCGTGGCGAGATCGCACGGCTTCACAAGGAAATGGAAACGACGACTATCTTCGTTACCCATGACCAGGCCGAGGCGGCAGCGCTTTCAGACCGCGTCGCAGTCATCTTTGGCGGCGAACTCCGTCAGGTCGCAGCCCCTGCCGATCTCTATCGCGAACCCGTCGATCTAGACGTAGCGCGCTTCCTGGCGCAGCCATTCCTGAACGAGCTGGCAGTGGCCGCACCTATAGGCGGCGCGCTCATGATCGGCGGCAGCAGGATCATCATTCGCGATGCGCTCGGATCCGGGCTGGCCGGAACGCTGGCCTTCCGCCCCGAGCATGCGACCCTGGCTGAGAAGGATCATCCAGGAGCCCTGCCGGTTCGCGTCACGCGCATTGAGCACGCAGGGATCGACGCTCACGTCTTTGTCGATGCCGAGGCCGGCGCTCAGTTCGTCGCCCGCATTTCCGCCGAGCGCGCGCGATCACTGCGTGACGGCGACAATCTGGGACTGACCATCGACGCTGAACAGGCATGGTTTTTTCCTTCCAACGGCTCGCGCCAGCGTGGCGATCACAGCGGGGCAGCCTGACATGGCCTTAGCCAACGACATTCCGCTCAGTTCCTTAGCTCCGAACACTGCAGGCAGCTACCGGCCGGCTCGGGCCCAGGCGCAAGCTGGCATAATTCTGTCCGTGCCGGCGACGCTGTTGCTTGTTGCCCTTGTCATCGGACCCGCCATTCTTGTCTTCTTTCTGTCCTTCACGAATGCGTCGCTCGGCTTGGCCGGAATCCAATTCATCGGGGTTGCTAATTATACGCGCATGTTGACCGACCCTGGCTTTGCTCAGAGTCTGCGCAACACCGCGCTCTATGTGGCTGTGGTCGTGCCGACGGCAATCGGGTGGGGGCTGCTCGTCGCCGTTTTGATCGCTAGATCACGGTTCGCAGTTCTCTATCGAACCGCTTACTTTCTGCCCGTGGCTGCAAGCTTGGTTGCTCTCGCGACCGCGTGGGAAGCAATCCTGCATCCAAGTCTGGGTTTTGCCAACACGCTGCTGCAGCTCCTGGGCGCATCGCCCGTCAGGTTCCTGTCCGACCCGGCGACGGCCATATATGCGCTCGCGGCGATCGGCGTCTGGCAGTTGGTTGGCTTCAACATGATCCTTTTCCTGGCTGGCCTTTCGACCATTCCAGAGGAGCTCTACGAAGCTGCGACTATCGACGGGGCGGACAGGGGACTGAAGCGCTTCCTTCTGGTCACCTGGCCGATGCTGGCGCCAGTTACGGTGTTCGTCACCGTGATGACAATTATCCGCGCCTTTTCGGTTTTCGAAACGGTCGCGGTCCTCACACAGGGAGGGCCGATGAAATCTACCTCCGTCGTTCTTTACACTTTTTATGAAGAAGGTTTCCGCTTCTTCCGCGTCGGATATGCTTCTGCGATCTCCGTTTCCTTTTTTGTCTTCGTGACTTTCCTGTCGCTCGTCCAGATGCGCGTCTCCGAGCGTCGGGCGCGCTGGAAAGCAAATGGAGGCCAGTGATGATCCTGGGGCAATCTTCCTCTTCCCGCATTGTCTCGCATGCTGTGCTTGTCACCGGCGCGATCATCATGGTCTTTCCGTTTCTGTGGATGATCCTTGCCTCGCTGACGCCACAGAGCGAGATCTTTGACGGCAGCCTGCTTCCAACGCCGACCCTTCACGGCGCAATCGACAATTACGGCACTGCGCTCTCGGCAATTCCGCTGCTTCGGTTCATGGCAAATGGCTTTGTCGTGTGTCTGGCAATTCTTGTGTTGCAGATCGCGATCGCCATCCCATGCGGCTATGCGCTGGCCAAGCTGTCCTTCCCGGGCCGCCCTATTCTGCTTGTCGGCGTCCTGCTCGGCCTTCTGGTGCCGGTGCAGATACCAACCATCCCGATCTACATAGCCCTCGCAAAATCCGGACTGCTCGACAGCTATGCCGCTCTGGTTCTGCCCTGGATCATTTCGGTGTTTGCCATCTTCCTGTTCCGGCAGTTCTTCGTGACCTTTCCCGATGAGGTGCTCGACGCGGCGCGGCTCGACGGTTTCAGCGAGCTATCGATCGCCTGGCGGATCATGCTGCCAGCAGCTTGGCCGGCCGTCGTCTCCTTCTCGATCTTCTCTATCGTGGCCCATTGGAACGATCTTTATTGGCCAATGGTGGTGATAACCAATCCCGACATGATGACGGCTTCGCTCGGCATTGCCTATTTCCGGCAGGCCGGCGAGGGCGCCGGAAATGTCGGTGCGCTGATGGCGGGGGGCGTTCTCGTAACTGCTCCCTTGGTCTCTTTTTTCCTTCTCATGCAGAAACACTTCATCCGAGGTCTGGTGCTCGGCCGACACTAGCTCCGTCTCTAAAAACCCCCATCTCAAAACTCAGGAGAGCAATGTGAAAACAGTTGCAATGATCCTTGCTGCCGGTGTCGCAGCGGCAGCCATGCCAGCGCAAGCCGAGACGAAACTCAATGTCTATTACGCCTGGCCCGAACACGAAGTGATCCACAAGCCGATTGCAGACCGCTTCATGGCGGACCACCCGGAAATCAAGATCAGCTTCCGCGCTGCTGCGCCGAGTTATGACGAAGCTGTCCAGACGTTGATTCGTCAGAGCATGGCAGGCGAGTTGCCGGACGTTCACTATGTCGGCTTTAACGTGCTCCGTCCGCTCGTCACGCGCGGGCTCGTAAAGCCCATCGACGATCTCGTTGCCGCCGATCACCTGGCCGATAAGGGCTACACGGAACAAATCCTGTCTCTGGCAAGAATCGAGGGCCATCTGTACGGACTTCCCTTCGCCATGTCGACGCCGGTCGTTTATTACAATGCCGATCTCGTGAAGCAGGCGGGCGGCGACCCCGACAAGGTTCCGACCGATTGGGACAGCTTCGTCGCACTGGCCGGCAAGGTCGGTGCGCTCGGCAATGGAACGTCCGGCATGTATTACCAGCTCGGCTCGGACGACTGGGCCACGCAGAACCTGGTACGCAACTTCGGCGGCCAGATGATGAACGACAAGGAGAGCGACATCGCTTTTGACGGTCCTGCAGGCCAGGCTGCCGTCAAGCTGTTCAAGCGGTTCCACACCGACGGCGCTCAGCCGGCGATCGACTCCCATGCCGCCCGGCAGCTCTTCACCTCTGGCAAGCTCGGCTTCTTCTTCGCCTCTGCCGGCAGTGTGAGCGGTTTCGAAGGTGAAATTGGAGATCGGTTCAAGCTCCGCACAGCCAAGCAGCCGCTCGGCGCTGAAGATGCGACGATGCCGACGGGCGGCATGGTTGCGATAATCCTTACCGACGATCCCGCCAAGCGCGCCGCCGCCTGGGACTACGTCAAGTTCACCACAAGTCCTGAAGGCCAGAGCATTGTCGTGCCGAATACTGGTTATATGCCGACCAACACGCTTGCCCTCGACAAGGATCATCTCGCCGGCTTCTACGATAAGCACCCGAACTGGTACACCAGCGTGCTTCAGACGCCCCGCGCCCGCCCGTGGTTCTCCTGGCCTGGTGATAACGGCGTGCAGATCGGGGAGGTCCTCCGCGACGAGATGACGGCTATTGCGCTTGGATCCAAAGAACCGGAAGCCGCTCTCGCAGACATGGTGTCCGAGGTTCGCGCACTCCTGCCGAAAACGAACTGATCGCCTCGTCCGAGACGCTGCACGCTCCTGTGCGGCATCCCTCCCTTTTTCGGGATTATCCATGAAACTCATTCATCTGACCGACCCCCATCTTGTGCCGTTAGGCGCCATGCTCTTCGGCTTCGATCCTGCCCAACGGCTTCGCAAGACCATTGAGCGCATCAACCGCGATCACGCCGACGCCGAGCTTTGCGTCGTGACTGGCGATCTCACTGACGAGGGAGATTTCGCTTCCTATGTCCTACTTCGCGAGGTGCTGCAGGAACTGCGCGTGCCCGCCCGCCTTCTGCTCGGCAATCACGACAGCCGCGAGAATTTTGTTCGGGCGTTTCCTGGAGAGCCGCGCGATGAGAACGGCTTTATCCAGTCGGTTCACGACGGATCTGCCGGGCGCCTCATTTTTCTCGACACATTGGTGGAAGGTTTCGGTCATGGCTCCTTGGACGATGGTCGGCTCGAGTGGCTGCTGGCCCGGGTGGCCGAGGCGTCGGATGTGCGGGCCTACCTCTTCGTCCATCATCCGCTGCAGCCGATCGGCCTGCCGCATTTCGAACCCTGGAGCACCGAGAATTGGCGCCCGATCATGCAGGCGATTGTCAGCGCCGGCAATGTGCGGCACATTTTCCACGGCCATGTGCATGTCGATGTTGGCGGCACCTGGAGCGGCATCCCTTTCAGTGCAAACCGCGGCGTGGCGCATCAGATCATTCCACATTTCACGCGGAGAGACGCGGACTTCGTCGAGGATGCGCCCGCTTTTGACATCGCGATAATCGACGTTGATGGGGTCCTGGTGCATCGCTTCGAAGTTAGCGACCGACATGTGGTCGAGGTCTCCGCAGAAGGTTGGGTTCCCGAGGGCATGCAATGAATCAACAGGCCTCTTATGAACTGGTCATCTTCGATTGCGACGGCGTTCTGATCGATAGCGAGACGCTGGCAAGTCGAATCGATGCCGAAGAACTTACCCGCATTGGCTATCCCATGTCGTATTCTGATGTGATTCTGCGGTTTACCGGCCTTTCCTCAGCCACCATGCGGAAAATGATCGAAGAAGACTGGGGCCGCCCTCTACCCAGCGACTTCGACGTCATCGTGCAATCCCGGATAAAGGAAAGCTACCAGACGGAACTGCAAGCGATCAGCGGCATTGACCAACTCCTGCATCAGTTGCGATTGCCGCGCTGCGTCGCATCGAGCAGCGCCCCCGACAAGCTGCGGCTTGGTCTTGAACTGACGGAACTTTGGGCATACTTCCATCCCCACGTGTTCAGCTCCGCCATGGTAAAGGCCGGTAAGCCTGCACCGGACCTCTTCCTGTTCGCTGCCGCCCAGATGGGCACTAAGGCAGCGCGCTGCGTCGTTGTCGAGGACAGCATTGCAGGCGTTCGAGCCGGTGTGGCCGCGGGGATGATGGTGATCGGTTTCACCGCGGGCGGCCACTGCCACGACGACCACGGTCAACGATTGCTGTCAGCCGGCGCTGCGGTGGTCGCGCGATCAGCCGAAGAACTTAGCGTCCTGCTGATGACGAGCGAAGTCCAGCCCAATACAAAATGGCAGGAGGCGGACCCGGTGGCAGCAGGTGCCGTAAGGTGAACTGCAGCAGCTTCCCATCCACTCAACCCCACAAAAATGTCTTCCTATACCGACTGTCCCGGCGATTCCGTCCACTTGACATAAATCCGAACAAAGCTCCCTTGCATTCGATATCGGCGAAGTCTGACAGGCGGATGCGGCATGGGGCGGGCGCGCGCAAGCGACACTCAACGGTGTTCGACCGAGCTGCTCACAAATTACAATTGAGGGTCAAGAAGGAGCATTCGTGTCTGCGTGGGGGAACTCACCGGAGCTCGAAGCACAGGCCCGTGGCACCGTTTCGATGATGGACGAGTTACTTCATGATCAACCGAAAGCGATAGCGACCGAGGTCCCTTATGCGGCCCGAGCATTTACAACTCGCGACATTTATTGGCCGTTCGTCGGTCAACTGTTTGCTTGGAATCGAACACCTCGATCCGGGCGGCAGAGAGGGTCGACCCCTCACTGCTCACGGTTCGCTGTCAGACGCCTGGAATAGATGGTCACCACAACGACGGCAATCAAGTGGCCTGACGCAGCAGCGGTCTCTTGTCCCACTTCCTCCCAGGGTCGGGCCCAATCTGAGTGTGGAGCAATGCAGAAAATCATTCATATCACGGATCCTCATTTTGTTGCCCCTGGCAAGACGCTTTACGGCATCGATCCGGCGCAGAGATTGCGCGACACCTTGGACCATGTCTCGCGCGTACACGCAGATGCCAAGCTCATCCTTATTACCGGCGATCTTGCTGATACAGGCGATCCAGCCGCTTACGCACTCTTGCGCGAGATCTTGTCGGAGGTCCGGCTCCCGGTCCATTTGACGATCGGCAACCACGATGACCGCGGCGCATTTCGAGGCGTATTCGGCGGGGCAGGATTCGTTCAGGCGGCTGTCGACTTGCACGACTGGCTCGTCGTCTTGCTCGACACAAAGGACGACATCAGCCATTTCGGTTGTCTTGACGGTGGCCGGTTTGAATGGCTGCAGGACCAGCTTTTCCGTGCCGCCGGCCGACCAGTCGTGGTTGCTATGCACCATACGCCGGCGGATTTGCATGTGCCTTGTTTTAAGACGAGCGATATGAAGGAGTCCGATCGGCTCCTTTCCATCCTTCGGAAAAACGCATCGGTCCGCCACATGCTCTTTGGTCACCGGCATGTTGCTGCAGCAGGCAGTTTGTCGGGCATATCGTTTACTGCCAGCCGTGGCACGGCGCAGCATATCGTTCTGGACTGGGAACAATATGGCAAGCCCATATTTGTGGCGGCTGCGCCATCATACGATGTCGTCATGTTGGACGGATCGGATGTCGTTGTCCATCGTCACGAGGGACTTGATCAGCTGCCTGTCATTCGTCCCGGTGATCCGAAATGATGGCTTCACCATCGATCAAAACGTCCGATCGGTCGCGGCCTCGACTGATCATCTTCGATTTTGACGGCACCCTTGCGGAGACGGAAATCGTAGCATCGGAGGTGATTTCGGCAAAACTTGCCGCGGAAGGTTTCCAGGTGCATCCAGATGAAATAACGGCAACGCTCTCCGGTGTTGAGCGAGACGATCAACAACGGCATCTGGAAAGACTTGTCGGTGTAAGCCTGCCGAAGAACTTCATGGAAACGGCCGCGGCTGAGATCCAGCTGGCCGCCTCTGGGATCCTGTCGGCGACACCTGGCGCGGTTGAACTGCTCCAGTGGCTTTCCATTCCCTTTTGTGTCGCATCGAACACATCTCGTTTCGAACTCATCCACCGCATGAGAGCCGCCAATCTCTTGGGGCTTGTAGGCTCACGGTTCTTCTCCTCCGATGACATCGGTGTCCGGAAGCCTGACCCTTCTGTGCTGCTATTGGCGGCGGAAATCATGGGCGTGTCTGCCAGAGAGTGCCTTGTCATTGAGGACAGCGTCATCGGTCTTAGTGCCGCGCGAAATGCAAATATGCGCTACTGCGCATTCGGGGGCGCCCGCCACCATACGAGTCGACTGAGGAATGACCTCCGGACCTTTGAGCCGGAGGCATTGTTGCTGAACTTGGCGGAACTTAAAGGTTTGCTTTGCCCAATGTAGAAAGAGGGCAGCGGCGTGGACGGTCCGCCGCGCCTGCATCCGGAACACCATACCCCGGCGGGCAGTGCAATGGCGGACAGGTCATCAAGCTTGGTGCGGGATGCGGTATGCGGTCTGGTCGCCAGCGGGCCTAGCTCACAATCCAGAATCGCGCATTTTGTTGCCTAAAACCCCGAGCTTCTTGGGGACTTATCTATCTCCAAACTCGTAAGTCAAACAAACAGCGGAGAAGCGTCGGTTTTGCGTTTTTGCCGTACTCGTGGCCTCTCTGGGTTTCGCGAGTTCAGGGTGGCGTTACCGGGGAGATTGAGCGCGATAGAGCCCGGCGACTGACACAGCACCTCGCCACTGAACTCGCATGTAAGACCGGAAATTGCGAACCTGAGCGCGGCCTTCCTACATTCGGTTGAGGCCTCAGCTCGCCTTCTCGACTACGCCCAGATCGAGCGCCTGACGGAGCGACTACAGAGTGCTACGCGTGTCGAAGCTCTTGGTATGGGCGTCTCCGCAATCTGCGCAGAGCTACTGTCACAGCCGCCTGATCTGGCTGGGATAGTGTCCTGAAGGTTCTGCAAAAAGCTCTGGAGAGAGAGAGCAGGCCTTGCCCTGAGGCGAGGCGGCCATGGCACGCTGGTGACGTTGCGATCACCGATTCCCGTGGAAGGGTAAGTGCATGACCAATCGAGAAGTTAGACTGAGCAGAGGCGAGTTGAAAGCGTTGCTGTTGTCGGATGAGGACGGCTTCCGCAGAGTTTTGCAGGCTGTCGTGCAGGAGGCTTTGGAAGCCGAGATGACGGAGGCCATCGGGGCCGAGAAAGGCGAGCGGACGGCGGAGCGGGTTGGTTACCGGTCCGGCTATTATGAGCGCAAGCTTGTGACGCGGGTTGGGGTCCTGGAACTTCGCGTTCCGCAGGATCGGACCGGCCGGTTCTCGACGGAATTGTTCGAGCGTTATCAACGCTCGGAGAAGGCACTGGTATCGGCGCTGGTCGAGATGTACGTGCAAGGCGTGTCGACCCGGAAGGTGAAGGCGATCACCGAGGAACTGTGCGGCCACGCCTTCTCGGCCTCGACGGTGAGCGAGGCGACGGCGCGGCTGGATGAGGCGCTGAAGGCGTTCTTTGAGCGGCGGCTTGCCGAACCTTACCCGTACCTCATCCTGGACGCGCGCTATGAGCGGGCGCGCGAGGCCGGCGTGATCGCCAGCCAGGCGGTCTTGGTGGCGATCGGGGTCGACTGGGAGGGCCGGCGCCAGGTGCTCGGTGTCGAGCTGGCCAACCGTGAAAGCCATTCGAGCTGGCGCGCGTTCGTGGCAGGGCTCAAGCAGCGCGGGCTTGCCGGCGTGGAGTTCGTCGTCTCCGACGACCATCCGGGGCTCAGGGCAGCGATCCGGGAAGTCCTGCCTGAGGCAGTCTGGCAGCGCTGTTACGTGCACTTCCTCAGAAACGCGCTCGATTATGTGCCGCGCAAGGTCGATGACGACTGCCTGATGGAGCTCAGATGGTTCTATGACCGGCGCGACCTAGCCGAGGTCAAGCGCGACCTGGCGCAGTGGATCGCCAAATGGCAGGCAAAATACCCGAAGCTGGTGGATTGGGTGGAGAACAACATCGAGGAGACGCTGAGCTTCTACCGGCTGCCGCTGCCGCATCACAAGCACATGAAGTCGACGAACATGCTGGAGCGGCTAAACCAGGAGATCAAGCGGCGCACCCTGGTCGTTCGCATCTTCCCCAACCCGCAGAGCTGTTTGCGGCTGGTTCGGGCATTGGCGGTGGAGATCCACGAGAACTGGCTCGAGGCGACCCGCTACCTCAACATGGATCACCTGCGCGAGCACAAGAAGGAGAGCCTGAGAGCACTGGCCGCCTGAGACGCGGCCCGCCATGTCCGCCGCTCCGCTAAACACGGGGGCTGCGCGGCGGACACGCCAACGTCACCGCTGAATGCCACGCCATTTTTGCAGAACTTGACGCACACAACCGGCTTCCGCATCCGAGCGCCGCGGCTGGCCATGGTCACACCTCATACGCATGGTGTATGCAGCTGAGGCGGCGCGCGGTGCATGCGTCATGTCCGGATGTCGAGAAATAGCACGCCGCAGAAACTCAAATTCTGCTAATCGAACGTTCAAAGGACGTCGAAAAAAGGGGAAGCGTAGAGATGTGGTTCTGCAAAAATGCGGCCCAATGTCGTCGGACAGAAATGCCCAGTTTGGCTATTGAAGCCAAGAAGAACGCAAAAGCCGATGCAGCCTACGACGCGGTACTTCAATTGCTCTACAGCAAATCCCACATGCCGGGGCAGCATCTCAGCGATAAAGAGCTAGCGTCCGACCTCAACATCGGCCGGACTCCTATACGCGAAGCACTTATCCGACTTGCAGCGGAAGGGAAGATCGTGTCCTTTCCTCAAAGGGGCTACTTTACGAGACCTCTGGTCGAGTGGGTTCTATTGGACTCGTATGTGGTGGCGCGCGAAACACTTACCTTCGCCCTAACTCGTACACGGACTCACCCTCTCGACCGAACCGCCCCCTCTGGTGAGTTATCTCCAACGGAGCTCGCTCTTCGAGCGGAAGAAATATTCACTGACATAGCTCTGGGGGCATGTAATTGCGAAATCTGCCATATCATCGACAAGTTCTGTTTCTGCTCTCATGCCCTTCGCATGGAAATAACCGCGTCTGAGCTTTCCCCGGCTTTTCGAACCAGTCTTGCAAGGCTAACTGACGCAATGCCTCAGCTCGGCAAGACTACGAGCGCAGTGGCATCCGCATTGACTAACCACCTTGATGTAGAACAGCGCGCAGTGTCGCGCGCTTTGCAAAATATGAGCAGGAGACAGCTGGCAAACTTCACGTTTACAAAGAAGTATTGGTGAGCGATTTTCGCCGACATCAGCCGAGTAGCTGAGCCATTCGGCTTGGGCCGTCGCAGGAGGGCTGCGGGTCCCGTGCGATATGATGCTGGAGGCGGTCAAGACACGCTTCGGATCGACGAGGGTGCCTCATCCGATCGAGACCTGTCGGAAAATGGCACCCCTACACCGGCAAGGAACACGCGCCTTCGCCTCTGCGCTGACCGCGTTACTTGCTCCACGCCCGTGAAGCGCCCCACTCCAGCGACGTGTCGGAAGCCTGGGTCAAAACCTTCAAGCGTGATTGCGTTCGCCTCACTCCTTGCATGATCACCCATGGTTCTCCGCCAGATCGCCCGGTGGGATGACTACAACGAGATACATCCTCACTGAGCGCTCAGAATACGATCCCGGGAGAGGTCATTCTGACACAAACCCACTAGCCGGAGTGTTCGCGAAAGGGGCTACTAACATTGGACGCCGGCCCTCGGTCCGGCGAGTGCTTCAACCAATTACGGAAGCTCGGGGTGCTCCCAGCTCGCCAAGGTTGGCTGATTATCTGGCCCGCGGCTTTGGCGGGATGATATTCCTGCGCATCCGCGCTGCGCTTTTTATCTTTTAAATGGTGCCGGTACGAGAGGCGGAAAAAGCAACCTCGCGTTGTCACTTCCGATACTAAAA
>NZ_RZOF01000101.1:0-17754 GCF_003998955.1 Mesorhizobium sp. M4B.F.Ca.ET.017.02.2.1
GGCCGCGCTCGACGACCAGGTCCGCCACTTCCGCCCATTGCGCGGCGTCGAGATTGGCGCCGGTCGGGTTGTGGCAGCAGCCATGCAGCAGCACCACGTCGCCGCGCTCGGCCGTCCGCAGCGCCGCCAGCATGTCCCTGAAACGCACGGCGCCGGAAGCGGCGTCGAAATAGGGGTAGTCGCGGATTTGCAGGCCGGCCGCGCGCATCACCGGCATGTGGTTCGGCCAGGTCGGGTCGGACAGCCAGACAGTGGCGTCGGCGCGGGTCCGCTTCAGCAACTCGGCCACCAGCCTGAGCGCGCCGGAACCACCCGGCGCCTGCGCGGTACGGACGCGCGAAAGGTCGGCCTTGTCGCCGAAGGTGAGCTTGGCCATGGCGGCATTGAAGCCGGTGTCGCCGGCAAGGCCGAGATAGGTCTTGGTGTCCTGGCTCTGCAGCAGCCGCTTCTCGGCCTCGCGCAGGGCGCGCATCACCGGCGTCTTGCCGTCGCGATCCTTGTAGACGCCGACGCCAAGGTCGACTTTGCCCGGACGCGGATCGGCGCGGTAGAGGCCGATGAGGGCAAGGATCTTGTCGGCGGGGGCGGGCTGCAGGGTTTCGAACATCGCAAGGCTCCAATGGCGGCGGAGTGATACGCAAATTGGCCCCGCTTCGCCAGCGCTTTTCCTCTGCGCCACACTGAAGACGGCGGGCAGCGCGGCCCGCGGGGCGATGAAACGGCTGCTGCCTGGGACAAAATAATGCGCCGTTGGGGATTAAAACCTTGCCCTGCTCCGTAAACAGGGCATGAAACGGTCGATGCCACGCTTCGATATAGTCGGACAGCTGGGTTCGCTGAGGCGTTACGCGCGCTCGCTGACGCGCGACACCACGGAGGCCGAGGACCTGGTGCATGACGCGCTGGTGCGCGCCTATGAGCGGCGCGGCACCTTTCGCGCCGGCAGCAACCTGCGCGCCTGGCTGCTCTCGATCGTCCACAACGCTTTCATCGACGGTGTCCGCTCGCGCCGGTCGGAAGCCGCGCGCATCGAGCAGGCCGGATATCTTGCCGACAGCACCTCCCCAGCGCCACAGGACCACTCCGTCCGTCTGGCGCAGGTGCGGGCGGCCTTTTTATCTTTGCCGGAGGAGCAGCGTTCGGCGCTGCATCTCGTCGCCATCGAGGGGCTGAGCTACGCCCAGGCGGCGGAGGTCAGCGGCGTGCCGCTGGGAACACTGATGTCGCGCATCGGCCGGGCCCGCGCCGCGCTGCGCGAGATGGAAGACGCAGCGCCCGCGGGCAGGAACCATCTCAGGATCGTGAGAGGTGAGCGATGAACGCAATGCTCGATCCCGTGACCGATGCTGATCTCGATGCCTATGTCGACGACCAGCTGGAGGTGGCCCGCCGTATCGAGGTCGAGGCGTTCCTGTCCACCCGACCGGAAGCCGCCGCGCGCGTGATGTCCGATCTCAGGACGCGCGACGAGCTGCGTGTGGCGCTCGCCGCCAAGGGAATGGCGCGGCCGGCAACGACCGAGGCGGCACGACGGCTGGAGCGCGGGCTTGGCCGCGACCGCATCTTCGGGGTGCTGCAGCGCGCCGCGGCGGCGGCGATCCTGATCGCGGCCGGCTGGCTGGCGAATGGCATTTTCGGACCGGTCGCGGTGACGAAGGTCGTCGCTTCCACGCAGCCGCCCGCCTATGTCGAGGAAGCGGTGAGGGCGCACCGGACGACGCTGGTGCGCGAGGCGATGACCTCCCAGCGGGAAGCGCCGGACTACAATCCAGGCGAGATCCGCGCCGCGACCGCGATCGTCATGCCGTCGCTGCCCGGCGACTGGAAGGTGCGCGATGTGCAGATCTATCCGTCGCGCTTCGGCCCAAGCGTCGAGATGGCGCTCGAAACCAGGGATCTCGGACTGGTCTCGCTGTTCGCGATCAGGCCAGGGACTTTCGACGTGGTGAAGCCGGCCCTCGCGCCCTCGGGCGACATTTCCTCGGCCTATTTCCAGATCGGCGAGGTGGCCTACGCCGTCGTCGCGCGAAGCGATGCGCGCGACCTCGACCGGGCCGCCGAGACGCTGGCCCGCACGCTTTACTGAGATCAACCAAGGAGACCGAACATGAACACCCCCAACCTGGGATATCGCGTGGGCAGCGGCGCCCAAACGGGCGCCCGCTACGACGAGAGCCTGCGCCGCCACATGCTGCGCGTCTACAACTATATGGGCCTTGGCCTGGTCGTCACCGGCGCCATCGCCTTCGCCGTGGCGTCGACGCCCGCGCTCTACGTGCCGATCTTCTCCAGCCCCTTGAAATGGGTGGTGATGCTGGCGCCGCTCGCCTTCGTGCTTTTGTTCTCGTTCCGCATGCAGACCATGTCGGCGGCGAGCGCGCAGGCCATGTTCTGGGCCTTCTGCGCGGTGATGGGCCTGTCGCTGGCCTCGGTGTTCCTGGTCTTCACCGGCACCAGCATCGCGCGCACGTTCTTCATCGCCGCCACCATGTTCGGCGCCACCAGCCTCTACGGCTACACGACCAGGCGCGACCTGACGCAGTTCTCGTCGTTCCTGATCATGGGCCTGATCGGTGTGGTCATCGCCAGCCTCGTCAACCTGTTCCTCGGTTCGACCGCGCTGCAGTTCGCCATCTCGGTGATCGGTATCGCCGTGTTCATCGGCCTCACCGCCTGGGACACGCAGACGATCAAGGAGCAGTATGCGGAGAATTTCGACGCGGAATCGCAGCAGAAGCTCGCCGTCTTCGGCGCCTTCTCGCTCTATTTGAACTTCGTCAACATCTTCCAGCTGTTGCTGAACTTCACCGGCGAGCGCGAGTAGGCCGAACCGTAGCAGGCAACAGGTCTCACCTTGCCGGGGCCGGAGGGCAATCTCCGGCCATTTCTTTGAGGGCAAACTGGCGCTCGGGTCCGTGCATCGTTCGTCGCCGCTTGGCGAACTGCCGTGCACTCCGCTGCTCTTGAGTTCACGCGCGGCCTTTTGCTAGCCTGCCGGTCACACCAGAGCGGTTCGGCGCTTCATGGGATCGCCGAACCGCTCCAACCATTTGTTTCTGCGCAATTCCGGACGGAAAACCGTTACACACTTTCCTGGAATTGCTTAAGCGAGGGCGCATGGAACAGGACAGCCTTACGCTTCACGGCGACGGCATCTCGGCGACCATCGTCAGGCAGGGTGCCGAACTGGTCTCCCTGCGCGACAGTGAAGGAACCGAGCTTCTGTGGCAGGCCGGTCCGGCCTGGAAGCGCCATTCCCCGATCCTGTTCCCGATCGTCGGCCGGCTGAAGGGCGACCAACTGCGGCACCGCGGCCGATCCTATCCGATGGCGCAGCATGGCTTTGCCCGCGACAGGCGCTTTGCATGGACGGAGCAGGGGCCCCGGTCCTGCACGTTGCTTCTGACCGACGATGCGGGGACCCGCGAGCAATATCCCTTCGCCTTTCATCTGGCCATAAGCTACAGCCTGCGGCTTCGGCAACTCGACGTCAGCTTCACGATTACCAACACCGGCGGCGAGACGCTGCCGGCATCGATCGGCGGGCATCCGGCGTTCAACTGGCCGCTTCTGCCTGATCTGCCCAAGACAGCCTATCAGCTTAGATTCGCCAATGACGAAAGCGCCCCGATCCGCCGCCTCAAAGACGGCCTGCTGCTGCCAACGCCACAGCCGACGCCAGTGAAAGGCAAGATACTGGCGCTCTCCGAAAGCCTGTTCGAGGAGGACGCCGTGATCATCGATCGGCCAGCCAGCGCCAATGTGCGCTACGCCGCCGGGCACGGACCGGCGCTTGAGATATCCTGGCAGGGGTTTCGGGAGCTCGGCATCTGGTCCAGGCCGGGCGGAGCGCCGTTCCTTTGCATCGAGCCCTGGCATGGTCTTGCCAGCCCCGTCGATTTCGACGGCGAATTCACCGAAAAGCCGGGCGTGATGCTGATCCCGCCAGCCGCGACGCGTGTTCTGAGCTATCAGATCCATCTGGACTGATATGATCACGGAACCAATTTTGGGGGGCATCCCATGGAACTCGGCTTCATCGGCACAGGCGCGCTCACGGCCGCCATCGTCACCGGGCTCAAGTCCCTCGCGGAGAACCCTGTTTCCATTCTGCTTTCGCCCCGGAACGAAGACATCGCCGCGAGCCTTGCCTCCCGCTACCCGGATGTTCGCATCGCCAGCGACAATCAGGCCGTTCTCGACAATAGCGAAACGGTCATGCTCGCGGTCCGCCCGCAGATTGCGCACGACGTGCTGTCGGCGTTGCGCTTCCGGCGCGACCATCGCCTGATCAGCCTGATCGCCACTTTGTCCCTCAAGGACATAGAGAGATTGACCGCGCCAGCCGGGAACGTGACGAAGGCGCTTCCCATGCCGATGATCGCGCACCGGCTGGGGGCGACGATCATCTGTCCGCCCGATCAAGGCGCGGGCGCATTGTTCGGCAGGCTGGGGAAGGTGATCGAGGTCGCGGATGCCGGCGAGTTCGACGCCTTGAGCGTCGCGACCGCGACCTATGCCAGCTACTTCAAGTACCTCGAGACCATCCACAGCTGGCTCACGCGTCACGGCGTTGGGGAGGGGATAGCCCGCGACTATATCGCCTCGCTTTTCAAGGCGTTGGGCGCCGCTCCTGAGACGTCGCCCGACGCGGATTTCAGACATCTGGCGCAAGACTATGCGACGCGCGGCGGCATCAACGAGCAGGTTCTGCGCGAGCTCACGGCCCATAACATGTTCGAAGCATTTGCCGAAAGCCTGGACGGCATCCATCGGCGCATCACGGGCGACACGAAATGAAACTCTACTTCAGCCGCAATCCCAATCCTCGGCTGGCGGTCGCGGTGGCTCGCTACCTTGGCGCCAAGATCGAGTTTGAATTCGCCGCGCCATTCGCACCGGAACCGCCGCCGCCAGGAGGCGAGGGCGATCCGGCCTGATATCCGACCGGCATCCGCCCTAGCGCTGCCAGAAGGGCAGCTTGGCGATCTCTTCCTCGACCTGCCTGTTGGTCAGGCCGATATCGTCGATCAGATGCGGATTGGTCTCCGCCATTCGCTTGAGGTCCCAGCGAAAGCGCGCCCGCTCGCGCCAGGTGGCGATCATGCCACGCAGGGTCGTTTGGCGATGCAACGGCCGCCCTGGCCGGACTACGCAATGCTGGATCGTCGCAAGAGTATCGTTCATGGCAACCTCCTATGGTTTTGAGGCCCCATGCGGTTGGGAGCCTTCGACCTGAAAGAGGTTGAATTCTGCAGCATGCGGACGGCGGCGTAATTAAGCCCTCCCAAATAGTTCTCAAAAGTTCCAAACGGGCTATAGATGCGCCCTATGCAGGGATCGCGCTTTGCCTTTGGTCCATTCGTGCTTGATCCGGATGCGGGAACGCTGCTTCGGGACGACGATCCCGTTGCGCTCGGCTACCGCGGGCTGAAGCTGCTTGCGGCACTGGTCGGTCGGCCCGGCGAAATCCTTGGCAAGGCCGAGTTGATGGACGCGGCGTGGCCGGGCACGGCGGTCGAGGAGGGCAATCTCACCGTCCAGATCGCGCAGTTGCGCAAGCTGCTTGGTCCGGCCGCCGATGGCGGCGAGTGGATCTCCACCGTTCCGCGCGTCGGCTACCGCTTCACTGGGGCCATCGAGCAGCTTGGCGGCGCGAAACGGAAGCCTTTGCCGCTGCCCGACAAACCCTCGATAGCCGTGCTGCCCTTCGTCGCTTTCAGCAGCGATCCCGAGCAGGAATCCTTCGCTGACGGGCTGACTGAAGACCTGATCACCGACCTGTCCCGCAATGCCGGCCTGTTCGTCATCGCCCGCAACTCGGTCTTTGCCTACAAGGGCAGGGCGATGGACGTGCGCGGAATCGCCGAGGATCTTGGCGTGCGCTACCTGCTGGAGGGCAGCGCGAGACGCGCCGCCGGGCGCGTGCGCATCAACGCGCAACTGGTCGATGCGCTGAGCGGCGAGCATCTGTGGGCGGAGCGCTTCGATCGTAGCCTGGAAGATATCTTTGCCGTTCAGGACGAGGTGACGGCCAAGATCGTCGAGGCGCTGCTCGGCCGGCTGCGCGCCCCGCTGCCGCGCAATCGGCCGAAGAATCTCGAGGCCTATGACCTCTGTGTGCGGGCGCGCAAGCTGATCGATAGTTCGCCGCAGGCGGCGCGGGAGGCGCATCTGATGCTCACGCGCGCCGTTGCGCTCGATCCGGACTACGCCGAGGCCTATCGCTGGCTTGCCATGAACCACTGGATGGGATGGGTGCATTGGGGCGAACCCATCGAGCCCAACCGTAGCGTTGCTCTGGAACTGGCGCGCAAGGCCGTGGCGATCGATCCCAACGATGCCGGCTGCCGCTGGGTGCTCGCCAACCTGCTGGCTTATGAGCGCCGCTTCGCCGAGTCCGATACGGAATTCGCCAAGGCGTTCGAGTTCGACCCCAACGAAGCCGACGCCTGGGCGACGCTGTCCGACATCACGACCTTGGCCGGGCAGGTCGAGCAGGGCTTGGAGCAGATCCGCAAGGCGTTCCGGCTGAACCCGTTTCCGGCAAGCTGGTACTATCTGACGCTCGGCCAGGCGCAATACGCGGCCGGCGGCTACGAAGCCGCCATCGAGACGCTGCGCCGGGAAGAGACCTATCGCACAAGCTCGCGCCGTTTCCTGGCGGCAAGCCTTGCCCAGCTCGGCCGACTCGACGAGGCGCGAGCGGAGGTCGAAATGTTTCTGGTCGCCAACCCGCATTTCACGACCAGCCACTGGGTGTGGACCGAGCCGTTTCGCGACACTGCCACGCTTGAGCATTTCGTCGACGGCTTCCGCAAGGCCGGCCTTCCGGACTGAGCCGCCGGCGCGACCACCCAGATGGTTGCGATCTACCCCTCGAGGCGATCCTTGGCGTCACGATCGCGGTCGTATCGTTTCCTGACCGGAAACGGCGGCAGCCAGGACTCGCGGCGGACGGTCCACAGCTCGTAGGTCGGCAGCAGCTGGTCCGGGGCGTCCAGCGACCCCAGATGCACTTCGATCTCGTCTGCGGTGCGCGCGAAAACAGACGAGCCGCAGCGCGGACAGAAGTAGCGTCCGGCGTAGTCGCGTGTTTCGCCGTCGATCGTCACCGCCTCCTGAGGGAACACCGCGGCGGCGTAAAACAGCGCCCCGTGATGCTTGCGGCAATCGAGACAGTGGCAGACGCCGACCCGGTATGGGGCACCCGAGGCCACAATTCGAACGCTCCCGCACAGGCAGCCGCCGGTGAACAGGTCCATGCTCCCGTCTCCTCCAAAATCAAGCGCTCGGCATGGCTACAACGAACGGCGCCGTCGTCGCAATGCCGCCGCGGCAGGGACGCCGGATCGTCGGGAGCCGGCATTTCAAACCTGCCGGACGATGGTGCCGACCATATTGACGAGAAGGCGTGCGGCGATGAGCGCTGACAGACCGTCAATGTCGGCGGGCGGATAGAGCTCGACAAGATCGAACCCAGCAATCCTGGCCCGCCGGCCGAGCCCCGCGATCAGGTCGATCGCCTGCGTATAGGTGAGGCCGCCCGGCGACCGCGCCGCCACGCCGGGCATGATAGAGGGATCGAGGCCGTCGCAGTCGAGGGTGACGACGACCCGCGCTCCTTCAGGAATATGCTGGAGGGCGGCTTCGACGCCCCGGGCGTGGACCTCGCGGGCCGTCACGAGACGGCTGCCAAAGCGCCGGGCCGCCTCGATTTCGGCAAGGCGAGCGCTGCCGACGCCACGGATGCCGACCTGTACCATGCCTGCGACATGCGCCATCTCGCTCACCCGGCGCATCGGGTTCGAATAGCCATGGCGTTCGCCATGAACCTCGTCGCGCCAGTCGATATGCGCGTCGATCTGCAGGATCCAGACCGGTCCGTGACCCGCAAAGCCGGCAAGGAAGGGAATAGGCACGGAATCGTCGCCACCGAGCAGGATCGGCACGGCCGGCAATGCCAGGACCTCGCGCGTCTTCGCCTCGATCCGTGTACGGTTTGCGGCATTGTCATGCATGGTGGTCGAGATGTTGCCAATGTCGACGCAGCAGACCGGCTTGCCGTCGAACAGCGGGCCGCCGAGATCGAAATCCCAGTGCTCGACCAAACGAGCGTCATCCTGGCTCGCAGCGCGGATGGCATCGGCAGCCAAGGCATAGCCGCTGCTGTCCTTGCCGGGATAGGTACTGCCGTGACCGGCTCCGAAGATGACCGCGCGTGGCAAATGGCCATCAGCGAGGTGATCGGGAAAGCCGAGAAAGGAAGGTGAAGCGGTCATTTCTTTGTGGACCTTCGTTGTAAGTTGGGGCGCCAGCGGCTTGGGGCAGGTAGTTACTTCACCCTGGAGTTTTGAAATACTTTACGCGATCGTGCCTTAATGACTCCGACGAGCAGTGGCGTCTGTAGATGATAATGCCTCAAAAACCTGTTGTTCACGTGGTCTTCAATACGTCGGCCGCCGGCAGCCTGCGTTGGTCCCTCGCTCATATGGGCCTGAACGCAACCGTCATCGGGTTGCCGGACGACCTGAGCTTTGGCCCTATCGACCCGCCCGCGGCAGATATTCGCGCCCGATGGATGGAAGACATATTGGGCTTCGAAAGGCAGCCGGACCTCGAACAAGAGACCGATCTTTTCTGGAGCCGCGCAACGGGCAGGGACATCGCGCCGGTCGTATGGGTATGTCGGCAAAGCGCTATGGAATTTGCTGGCTTCCTCGAATTTGTTTCGCGGATTGGCGATCATCCATTTCGAGTGGTCGACATAACCGAGGTCGAGTTCACTCGGAGGTCCGATGGGTCCGAATCTACGACCTGGCGGGCAGGATCGTTCGGGCAAGTGCCGTCAGATAGCATTATCAGAGCACGGCTCTTGGAACGTCAGACGACTTTGACCGGAAGGGAGTTGCAGGTTTACCGCGATTTATGGAAAAGGCTTCGTGCCGAGAATGCAGCTTTTCGCGTCAAAGCCGACCTTGGCCTTCATTCAGAGCCCATCAGGTATTTCGATAAAGCGGTGACGTCACATGTGACGGACGATTGGGAGAAATGCAGTCTTGTCGTCGCCAAAATCCTTGTCGCTTTGTGGGACGATGGCCTTCACTGTGGAGATCTCGTGCTCTGGTCTCGCGTCCGAGCACTTGCCGACGAGGGCGTTTTTGAGATGAAGGGCGACGGCGTGCGGATGCGCAACAGCTCCGTACGGTTGGCGAGCGGGACCGGATAAGTTACACATCAGATGTTGCAACCAAGTTCGGATGTCGCGCTCTCAGCAAAGTAGAAATGTCGCCAAGGCCCGTTTGAAGGGCAGGGCGCAGCAAGTTAGAAATGCAACAGTGACGCGTTTCCCTGGCTCCAGCATGAGCGCCCGATCGGGCGTCAGCTGGTCGGGGTTGCACAGCCCGATCGGGTGCGTTCCAGTGGCGCTCCCCGACTTTAGGTTTGAGAGCTGGATTCATTCGGCAGCAGCCAACCCAGTCAGTGCCCGTTCTCGCCGCGCGATCACCTCTGGATCCTTGGTGAAATCAGTCCTTCTTCCCGCCTTCGTCCCGCGCTTCCTGTAGGCATTCTGCTCACTGTTGGTCTTGATCTTCGGCGCGGGCCGCGCCTCATCCTGCTGCGCCTTGATCCAGGACAGAACCTCGCCGAGCCGCTTGTTCTCGGTGATCGCTGTGTGCGTGACGCGCTGTTCCTTGTCGAAGACGGTATAGGGGAGCGAGCACGCCTTCCAACGAACGTCCAGTCGGCCGTCGGCGAACTCGTAGACGTCGACGTATTTGCCGACCAGTCCGCATGAGATGTCGTTCTTCTCGAGCATGATCTGAATGCGCTCGTAGGAGAATGACAATTGCTGACCGACATAACGCTGCTCACGCTTGCACAGCACGTCACGCAGCCGATCCGGCGGCATGTTCAAGGCGCGGTGCAGATTGTCCGGCCGGGCAGGGACCTTGGCGAACTTCTCGTTGAAGTCGGCTGTGAAGGCCGGCAGGAAAACGTTGGCTTCTTCAATGTCCGAAACGCCGGCAAGGCGCAGTTCCTTCACAAGCCGATCCTGCAGCGTCCGATTGACCCGTTCGACCCGGCCTTTGGCCTGGCTGGAATTGGCACAAAGGATCTCGATGTTGAGCTCAGACAAGGCGCGTCCGAACTGCGTCATGCCGCGGCCGGCACGAGCCTCGGCTTTCGCCACCCGAAACACCGTGTGCTTGTCGGAATAGAACGCAACCGGGCAGCCATGTGCCTTCAGGTAGAACTCTAGCGCCTCGAAATAGGAGAACGTGCTCTCCGACTTCACAAAACGAAGTTGCTGAAGCTTGCCAGTCGCGTCGTCGATAAAGACGAGCAGGGTGCATGGAGCACCCCGCTCCTCGAACCATCGATGCTCGCTGCCATCGATCTGAACCAGCTCGCCGTAGGCTTCGCGACGCAAACGTGGCTGGTGGAATGTCCGACGGTGCTTGCGCGGTAGCCAGATTCCGGCCTCAGCCATCCATTTGCGCAGCGTCTCGCGCGACACCGTCACACCATGGTCCTCGGCCAACTTCTCGGCCGCAAGCGTCGGCCCAAAGTCCAGATAATGCTCGCGCACGAGCGATAGAGTGAAGTCCCGAATGCCGTCGATAATCTGATGGTTCGAACGCCGGCCGCGCGCCTTATGGCGAAGTCCCGAAGCTCCGTCGACCTGAAGCGTCCTTAAAAGCCGCTGCACCTGGCGCCTGGTCAACCCAAGCACATGCGCCGCTGCGATGGTCGTCATCCGCCGATCAGCGACCCTCGACAGCACCTCGATGCGTTGGAGCTCGCGTTCACTCATCAGGACCAATCCCACCAGCTGTCTCCCTCAAAAACCGCGCCTGGGAGAATGGCATCCAGCAAAGGGGAAGCGACATTCCTACTTTGCAGAAGTGGGACATTTTAACTTTGCGCCTACATCAGAAAGTCGCATAAGATAGATTATGGAACTTATGCGTTGGCCAAAAGGCGGAAATTGCTGCCGATTTCAGCGCCCTCAGCCGTCGTCACAGCGACCGAGGGGCTGGATCTAAGCGGCTTCAATTGCAAGCAGCACATTGGCGGCCGCAACGTTGCGGATTCCGATGAGGGCTTGGTAGTCAGGTGAATCATGCATGGCCTTGAGAGACGCCATATCGGCAAACTCAAGCACGACGAGCCGGTCCGGCTGCCACGAGCCCGCAAGGGCCTCGACGCTTCGAGCACGCAACAGCAACTTGCCTCCGAAGCGATCGACGGCAGCCAAGGCCTTTATGCGATATTCCTCGTATGCCGCCGGATCCGCGATCTTGTGCTCAGCAATCAGATAGGCTGCCATGGTGCCTTCTCCTCTGAAAGTCGCGACGTTAACACAATCGAGCCATAGAGCGGAACGCGCTTCTGAACAGCTCGTCCTATCTCGCTGACTCATAAGGAATTTCGATCACCATCCCATCATAGGCCGGCACCACATTGTCGGGCGTCTCGGCCATCACGACGGCGTAATCCAGCGGCACATGCATGTGGGTCAGCACGGCGTTTTTCGGTGCCAGTCTCTCGATCCAGCCCAGTGCCTGGCCAAGCGACAGATGGCTCGGATGGGTATTGTACTGCAACGCGTCGATGACCAGCGTGTCGAGATCGCGCAGCCTTTCCGCCGTGGCGTCGGGGAAGTCGCTGATATCGGGGCAATAGGCAAGCCCGCCGGCGCGGAAGCCGAGGGAAATGATGTCGCCATGGGTCTGTGGCAGCGGCTCAAGGGTGAGGGCACCCCCCTCTCCCTCGATCACGATCGGCCTGGCGTGGTCGATGAGATGCGCCCTGACGATGGGCGGATAGGAACTGCCGGGCGGCGTCTCGAAACAATAACCGAACGCTTGCCGCAGGCGCTGCATCGTCGGCTGATCGGCATGGATGTCGATCAGATGGCGCTGCTCCTGCACATAGCCGCGCAGATCGTCGATGCCGTGGATATGGTCGGCGTGCGGATGCGTGTAGACGACCGCATCGATGCGCCTGACCGACGCCAGCAGCATCTGCTCGCGGAAGTCCGGTCCGGTGTCGACGACGACGGTCGTGCGCGCGCCGTTTGCGGCGATCCGCTCGACCAGTGCTGCCGTGCGCATGCGCCGGTTCCTGGGGTTGGCGGGATCGCAATTGCCCCAGTCGCCGGTGATGCGCGGTGTGCCGGGCGACGAGCCGCAGCCGAGAATGGTGAGGCGCAGCCGATCGCTCATTTGTCAGGCGCCCGGCGCTTCGGGGCGTGGCATCTTCCGGAACAGCCGGAAGACATTGTCCGTGGTGATAGCGGCTATCTCGGCCTCGCTGACGCCAATCGTCTCGGCCAGCACCCTGGCGGTGTTGGCGACATAGGCCGGCTCGTTGCGCTTGCCGCGAAACGGGATCGGCGCGAGATAAGGCGCATCGGTCTCGACCAGCAGCCGGTCATGCGGCACGTTGGCTGCGATGGCGCGCAATTCGGCCGAGTTCTTGAAAGTCAGAATGCCGGAGAACGAGACATAGCCGCCTAGCGCCACGCCGACCTCGGCCAGCCGGCGCCCGGACGAAAAACAATGCAGAATGAAGGGGAAGGCGCCCTTCCCTGTTTCGTCCTCGAGGATGGCGGCCATATCGTCGTCGGCATCGCGCGAATGGATGACCAGCGGCAGGCCGATCTGGCGCGCCGCGGCGATATGGGTGCGCAAGCCTTGCGCCTGCGCATCGCGCGGCGCCTTGTCGTAGAAGTAATCCAACCCGGCCTCGCCGATCGCCACCACTTTGGGGTGTGCGGAGAGCCGCACGAGCTCGTCGGTGGTCACGTCGAGCTCTTCCGCCGCATTGTGCGGATGGGTACCGACGGAGCAATAGACCTCGTTAAAAGTTTCAGCAATTTCAAGGATTTGCTGAAAACGCTTCACGCGCGTCGAGATCGTCACCATGCGAGCGATGCCGGCCGCCAGGGCGCGGGCGACGATCGCCGCCCGCTCCTCGGCGAAGTCCGGAAAGTCGAGATGGCAATGGCTGTCAATGAGCATCAGGCTTTGGCATCCTGCTCGACATAGCGCGGGAAAACGCCCTCCGGCGCCGGCAGCGGCGTGCCTGGCACCAGCGCGTGATCGGCGTGGACATGCTCGAAACCGCGCCTGTCCGCCGGCACCGCCAGCAGATCGAGCAGCTTCGCCGCTGATCCCGGGATGAAGGGCTGGCACAGCACCGTCACCCGCCGCACGACCTCGGCCGTCGTCCACAGCACGGTCTCCATGCGCGTCGGATCGGTTTTCCGCAGCGCCCAAGGCTCCTGGGAGGCGAAATAGCGATCGGCTTCCGCCACCACCCCGAAGATCGCCGCCAGCGCCAGGTGGATGCTCTGCTCCGCCATCGCCCTGCGCGCCACCGTAAGAGCCTCCACGGCCTGATCGAGGATCGCCGTGTCGGCCTCCGCCAGTTCGCCGCGCGTCGGCACCGCGCCGCCGCAGTTCTTGGCGATCATCGACAGCGAGCGCTGTGCCAGATTGCCGAGCCCGTTGGCGAGATCGGCGTTGGTGCGGTTGACGATCGCTTCATGGCTGTAGTTGCCGTCCTGGCCGAACGGCACCTCGCGCAGGAAGAAATAGCGCACCTGGTCGACGCCGTAGTGCTCGGCCATGGTGAACGGGTCGATGACGTTGCCGACCGATTTCGACATCTTCTCGCCGCGGTTGAACAGGAAGCCGTGGCCGAAGACGCGCTTGGGCAGCGGGATTCCCGCCGACATCAGGAAAGCCGGCCAATAGACCGCATGGAAGCGCACAATATCCTTGCCGATGATATGGGCATCCGCCGGCCAGAACTTCCATTTGTCATCGTTTTCATCGGGATAGCCGAGGCCGGTGATGTAGTTGGTCAAGGCGTCGACCCACACATACATCACGTGCTTCTCGTCGCCGGGCACCGGCACGCCCCAGTCGAAAGTGGTGCGCGAGACCGACAGGTCCTTCAGCCCTGACTTGACGAAACTCATCACCTCGTTGCGCCGCTCTGCGGGGCCGATGAAGTCGGGCTGGCTTTCGTAAAGCGCTATGAGCTTGTCCTGATAGGCCGAAAGCCGGAAGAAATAGCTCTCTTCCTCGACCCATTCGACCGGCGTCCCCTGCGGCCCGTAGCGAACGTTGTCGGCGCGGACCTCAGTCTCCTCCTCGCCGTAATAGGCCTCGTCGCGCACCGAATACCAGCCGGCATAGCCGCCCTTGTAGATATCGCCATTGGCGGCCATCGCCTTCCAGATCGCCTGCGAGGACGCGTAGTGGCGCTCCTCGGTGGTGCGGATGAAATCATCATTGGAGGCGTTGAGCACCGCCGCCATGCGCCTGAACTCGGCTGAGTTGCGGTCGGCGAGTTCGCGCGGCGAGAGCCCATCCTTGCGCGCCGTCTGCAGCATCTTGATGCCGTGCTCGTCGGTGCCGGTGAGGAAGAAGACCTGCTTGCCGTCAAGGCGCTGGAAGCGGGCGAGCGCGTCGGTGGCGATCAGTTCGTAGGCATGGCCGATATGCGGCTTGCCGTTCGGGTAGGAAATCGCGGTCGTGATGTAGAATGTGTCGCGTGACATGAATGAACCGTCATGAAAGTCTGAATGTGAGTTGTGGGGGTGGATATCCTATCGGCATGGCGATTGCCATCCCGAGCGGGCCATCACATTCGCATCGCAGAATTCAGGCGGTCGATCATGATCAGAGCGTGCTGCTTCTTGTCGAGATTGTAGGTCTCGGTCTCAGATATAGCGTTCTGGGCTTCCTGCCAAGCTTCGGACAGCGCCTTGGCCCGCGCGAGATCGCCGGCGAGTGCCGCCTCGCTGGCGCGTGAGGACAACAGGTCGAGCGCGTGTCGGTTGAAGATGTCGAACTGGATCGCCTGGTCGCGGCCGGCAACCGCCTCGGCCAGCCGGTGGGCGCCGGCGACGTCGCCCTTCCTCGCCGCAACCAGGGCGTCGAGCGCGGCGGCGATCTCCAGCCCGCCATACTGCGTCAGAAGGATCGCGTTGCGGGCGCTGCCCCCTGCCCGCTCGGCAAGTGCCGCGCGCGCCGCAGGCTCCTCGGGTGGTGGCGGCTCGATGCCTTGCAGAACGGTCATCAGTTCCTCGTCGCCGAGCGGCGTCAGGCGCACCATCTGGCAGCGCGAGCGGATCGTCGGCAAAAGGCTGCCCGGGGCATGCACGATGAGGATGAACAGCGTGCGCGCCGGCGGCTCTTCGAGATTCTTGAGCAAGGCGTTGGCGGCATTGGTATTCATGTCGTCGGCCGGGTCGACGATCACGACCCGGTAGCTGCCGTCATGCGAGGTCATCGACAGGAAGCGGCTGACCCTGCGGATCTCGTCCACGGTGACGACCGTCTTGAAGCTCTTGGTCTTGTCGTTCGCCGGCCGGGTCAGGTGGAGCACCGAAGGATGCGCCCCGGTGGCGATCTGGCGAAACAGCGATGAGGCCGGGTCCGGCTGAGCGATAACGTCCGGCGCCCGCTCGAATGCCGGGTGCTTCAGGAGATGATGCGCGAGGTGAAAGGCGAGCGTCGCCTTGCCGATGCCGACGGGTCCGGCGAGGATCAGCGCATGCGGCAGTTTGCCGGCGCGATAGGCAGTGGCGAGCATGGAAGCCGCCTGACCGTGGCCGATGAGGCGAACCGTCTCGGACGGTTCCGGCACGCCGTCCAGCGTGTCGTGCTGCTCGGGGGCGATGCGTTCGAAGATCATGCCGGGGCTGTCTGCCGCTGCTCGGCCGGCGTCATCGTCTCAAGCGCGGCGAAGACGGCGGCGGTGACGACGTTTTCCACCGTGTCCGGGTCGGCGGAGGCGTCGATGACGATGCAGCGCCCCGGCTCGGCGGCGGCGATGGCGAGGAAAGCATCGCGCCTGCGGCGGTGGATATCGAGCGTTTCCTTCTCGAAACGATCTGGACCGTCATTGGCGCCGCGGCGGGCTGTGGCGCGCCGCAGGCCTTCGGCCGGATCGATGTCGAAGACCAGGGTCATGTCGGGCACCATGCCGTTGATGGCGACCTCCTCCAGCGTCTCCATGAAGGCCGGATCCAGACCGCCGGTGACGCCCTGGTAGACACGCGAGGAATCGATGAAGCGGTCGCAAAGCACGATCGATCCGCGCTCCACTGCCGGTCGGATGACCTGCTCGACATGGTCGGAACGCGCGGCGGCGAACAGCAGCGCCTCCATCTTCGGGCCGAAGGGCTCGGCAGCGCCGGAAAGCAACACGTGCCGAACTGCCTCGGCGCCCGGCGAGCCGCCGGGCTCGCGGGTGACGAGGACGTCGTATTTCTTGGCACGCATCCGCTTTGCCAGCCGCTCGATCTGCGTCGACTTGCCTGCCCCTTCGCCGCCTTCGAAGGTGATGAAAAATCCGCTCGCCACCAGAAAAAGCCTCTGCCCGTGCTCGACGCTGTCATAGCCCTCGTCTGAGAAAAGGTCCACGAGCTAACGCAGCCAGCCGACGGCCAGTTCCTTGGCGGCATCGAGCGCGCGTTGCGGCAGCGTGCCGACACCGACCGTTTCGGCGGCGAAGAGCGGCGTCTCCTGGCTCAGCGTGTCGCCGATCCAGACGCGCAGTTTGCCCACCGGCTGCCCCTCCTCCACCGGCGCCGAGACCGGGCCGTCATAGACGATTTTCGCCGTCAGCTTGTCGCGGTTGGCGATCGGCAGGAAGATATCGATCGGTCCCTTCGCCTTTAGCGCCACGCCGGATTTGGCGCCGCCGAACACCTGGGCTTCCCCGACCACCTCGTCCTTGGCGAAGATCTCGGTCTTCTGGAACGAGCGGACGCCCCAGTCGAGCAGCTTGCGCGCTTCCTCCGACCGTTCGCGGTCGCTCGCCAGCCCACTCATCGCCGCGATGACGCGCGTGCCATTGTGGCTGACCGTGCCGACAATGCCGAAGCCCGCCGCCTCGCTCGTGCCGGCGACGAAGCCGTCGGCCTCGATGCCCATGGCCAGCAGCGGGTTGCGGTTTCTCTGGGTAATCTTGTTCCAGGTAAAATCCGGCTGGCCGTAGTAATGGAAGAAATCCGGGTAATCGCGCCAGAGATGCAGCGCCAGCTGCGCCAGTTCGTGCACTGTTGTCTGCTGGCCGTCGGCCGGCAGCCCGGTAGAGTTGACGAAGGTCGATTTCGGCAGGCCAAGCTGGCGCGCGCGCTCGGTCATCTGCGCGGCGAAATTGGACTCCGATCCGGCCATGCCTTCGGCCAGAACGATGCAGCCGTCATTGGCGGCCTGCACCGTCACGCCCTGGATCAGGTCCTCGACGCGGACCGCCGATTTGAGCTTGGCGAACATGGTCGAGGTGCCCGACGGCGCGCCGCCGGTGCGCCAGGCGTTCTCGCTGACCACGAATGTGTCATCGAGCGTCGTGCGACCTGACTTGATGGCGTTGAAGACCACTTCCATCGTCATCAGCTTCGCCATCGAGGCCGGCGGGATCGGCTTGTCGGAATCCTTGGCGAACAGCACGGTGCCGGTGTCGGCATCGATCATGAAGGCTTGCGCCGCCTTGGTCTCGAAAAGCTGCGCATTGGCCGGAATCAGGGAAAGCAGCAAAAGGCAGAGCCCTGCGAGGGGCGGGAAAAGGCGCAACTGCATAAAGGCTCGACCTGTTAGCCGGTATTGGCAATTTCGGTGAAGCTATCAGGCTTTTTTCCGGCGGATCAACCGTGCGGTTGAAATAGATCAGTCGCGCACGACGAGCGCGTCCGGCGCGCCGTGCGACCAGGCGGCCTTCAGC
>NZ_RZOF01000102.1:0-17384 GCF_003998955.1 Mesorhizobium sp. M4B.F.Ca.ET.017.02.2.1
GGCGCGCGGGGGCGAGCCGTTGTCGATACCGGCGCAACCAGCATCGTGCTGACCGCGGAGGACGCCCAGGCCGCCGGCTTCAATCCGGCCACGCTCAACTTCACCATACCGGTCTCGACCGCCAACGGCATGGCGCGCGCCGCCGCCGTGAAGACCGACGAAGTGGCGATCGGCGGCATTGTGCGCAAGGACATGGCAGTGATGATCGCCGCGCCCGGCATGCTCGGCCAGAGCCTGCTCGGCATGAACTTCATCGGCTCGCTGTCGGGCTTCGACGTGCGCGGCGACCGCATGGTCCTGCGCGACTGAATGCCCTCAGGCCGCTTCGGCGGCCGTCCCGCTGAGGTCGACAGCGGCAAAGGCCGTCTTCAACACATCCGGCCCGGCGCCCGGCCTCGTCGCGTCCGTCGACAGGATCTGCCGGTAGCGGCGCGCGCCCGCCAGGCCGTGGAACAGGCCGACCATGTGGCGCGTGACGTGGCCGAGCCGCCCGCCCTTCTCGATATGGCGCGCGGCATAGGCCGCCATGGCATCGATCAGCGCGGCATAGTCGAACGCCGCGGGCGGCTCGTCGTAGAACATGGCATCGACGCCGGCCAGGATGCCCGGCGTGTGGTAGGCGACGCGGCCGAGCATGGCGCCATCGACATGGCAAAGGTGCTCGCACACCGCGTCCAGCGATTGGATGCCGCCATTGATGCCGATGAATTCATTCGGCTTTCTCACCTTGAGACGATAGACCCGACCATAGTCAAGCGGCGGGATGTCGCGGTTTTCCTTCGGGCTAAGCCCCTCCAGCCAGGCTTTGCGGGCGTGCACCCACAATGCGTCGGCGCCGGCCGCGAAAACTCCCTCGGCCAGGTCGTCGAGCGCCGGCTCCGGATCCTGCTCGTCGACGCCGATGCGGCATTTGACGGTGACGGGAATTTTCACTCTGGCCTTCATCGCCGCGACGCAGTCGGCGACAAGCACCGGGGTCTTCATCAGGCAGGCGCCGAACGTGCCTGACTGGACGCGGTCCGACGGGCAGCCGACATTGAGGTTGATCTCGTCGTAGCCGAAGGCCTCGCCGACCGCCGCCGCCTCGGCAAGCTTGCCGGGATCGGACCCGCCGAGCTGCAGCGCCACCGGATGCTCCGCCGCGTCGAAGCCGAGCAGCCGCTCGCGCGCGCCCTGGATGATCGCGTCGGCCACCACCATCTCTGTATAGAGCAGCGCCCGGCGCGTCAGTTGACGGTGGAAGAACCGGCAATGCCGATCCGTCCAGTCCATCATGGGTGCGATGGCGAGGCGCATCTTCTTGTAATCGCTGCTCTTCATATCCGGCGGTTCTCGAGTCCTCGGTCAACGAGGCGTCGCGCTCACATAAGCGATTTTGCAGCGATTTCCTACCCGGCCCCGAAGAACAAGCGTGCCCCGATCTCGACGCGGAACTCTGGATTGCGAACGGCAGAGCAAAGAATGGGCCGGTACAACCGGCCCATTCTCAATCAATCCTCCTCAACCGGAGCCGGGATCTCATCCGGTAGGTTTTGCCGTCCAACCCGGTCGGCGACGAGCATCGAAAGCATCATCTCGACAAGGCCATTGGCGCCCCCCTTCTCGCCGCCGGTTGCGCCGATCTGGATCTGCGGCACGAGCGGTAGCTTGCCATTCTCGATCGCCTCGGCGAAGCGCATGAGAACCTGCGAGTTGAGCTGATAGTCCGGTCCGCCGAAGGCCGCGACCTTCTTCTCGGTGGCCTCGGCCTCCGCCAGGCCGACAGCGCGCACCTTCTCGGCCTCCGCAAAACCGGTCGCCTTGATACGTTCGGCATCGGCAAGCGCGACAGCCTTGATCATATCGGCCTCGCCCTGGCCGGCGAGGCGCACCTTCTCGGCTTCTGCCTTGGCATTGACCTGAATGGTTTCCGCCTCCTGACGGGTGCGGGCGAGTTGCGCCTTGCCCTCGTTCTCACTGATCTCGATGGTAAGTGCCGACGTCGTGATCTTGGCTTGCTGTTCGGCAAGCGCCTCCTTCTCTCGCAACGTGCGTTCCTGAGTGGCCGCCCTCTCCTGCAATTTATAAGTCTCGACCTTTTCGACTGCGATCTGGCGGTCGCGCAGCTGGATCAGGATCTGCTCTATGCTGTTCTGGTCATTGGCGGCACGGGGCGTGCCAATCAACACTTCCTGCAGCTCGAGGCTGTAGGAATTGAATTTTTCGCGCATCTCCTCGCCGGATTTGCGCTGGATATCGCTACGCTCCTGCAAAAGCTGGATCAGCGTCTTTGTCTGGGCGATATTCTTGAAATAGGCAGAAACCATCGGGTCGAGCGTCTGTTCGACCAGCCGCTTGATGTCGCCGAAACGCTGCACCACGAGCGGCGCCTTCATATAGTCGATATGCACGACGACGGAGAGCGGCAGCACAGGCTCGAACGCATCCTTGGTGATCAACGAGACTTCAGACAGGTTCTCGTCCAGCCTGTGTTCGCCAAACTGCTCCTTCGTCCATTTGAGCACGAAGTTGGTGGTCGGCACGGTGACGATATTGCCGGCATAGGTATTGAACGCATACTTGCCCGGCAGCAGCGGTGTCGACCAGACACCGCGTGCGCCGACTTCGACCAGTTCGCCGTGACGGTATGCCTGCCCGGATATATCGGCGCCGTGGCGGCCGTTATAGGAGACGACGACACCCACCGTTCCAACGTCAATGATTGTCTTCTCGACCAGTTCGACGGTCGCGAAAATGCGATTGAGGAAGTAGCTGCCGTCGGCCAGCACCTGCAACTGCCGGCCACGGTAGCCACCGGCATTGAGAAACTTCTCCGGGTCCTGAAAATTGTTGTGGAAGTTCGGGTCGTTCGGATCGTTGGCGACGGTCGGTGCGATGATCTCGCCGTCCGGCAGGGCCGGACCATCATGGATGGTGACGATGCCGATCATGTCCTCGGCATTGTGGATGACGACCGGCTCAAAGCCGCCCCGCTCCGAGATCACGCTGGACATATTGGCAAAAAGATTTTGTTCCGACGGGCTCAGATTGACGGCATGGATCGACTGGGCGGTCAGCACGATGAATTGCGCGAGATTGATGGCATAGGTGCCTTCACGCAAGATCTTGCGTTGCGGTCCTTTCTGCCCGCCTTTTTCGAGAAAGCCGCGCACATCCTGGAAATCATCGGCGTCGGTGTTGGAAGCAAGTGTCTGCGTCGGAGGCAGCGGCTTGCCATCACGGGCAAAGACATAGCCGATCTGACCCTGCGGGATGGTGACAAGATTGGCGCGATGAATCGAATATTGGAACGGCATGAAGAAATGGAGGCCACCGCGCACGACTTCCGGCTGGTAACCTGCCTCACGGTTGAGCGCGATGAAGCCATTGCTGACGGAACCGCGAAAACTCCATAGTTTTTCCAAGATGCCGAGCCTGTCGTTTGGGATGTAGCGGACCACGCCGCTCCGCCAGAACAGGATTGCCAGCACGATGACCGGCACGGCTATCTCGATTGCCGTCCATGTCATCGGCTCGAGATATTGTAGGGCTTCCATCTCTTCTCTCCTATGGGGCGCGCGGGTTCGTTCACCCGAGGGCCACCCGGTTGGTGTTTGTTGATGAAGCGGGGAGATCGCGCACCGGCACGCTCGACGCACTAAGGGCTTGTCGAACGTTTGGGCTGCTCATTGTATGGGAAAATGACCGCGCATCCCGAGTCCCCAAGTACGGGAGGCGTGGCCGTGAGCGATGTTACATCGGTGTTGCCTTGATAGACATAACAATAAATGACGTAGGTATCGCACCTACAGGTTTAAAGATACTCCGCGCGGGAATCGTATAAGTTATTTCCAACGCTTTCGCTATTTCGAAAGCGTGGTGGTTGCTTTTACAGTTACCAAAAGCGCGAAATGGCGTTCTTACGGGTTAGCCGCCCGCCCCCGGATCCGACTGGCTGGGCCGGCTGCAAGGGAGGAGCGAGCGCGGAACGGGAACATGTCTTCGGCTAGCTTCCAGCAGCGAGTGAACTTGGAAGTCGCAACCGTGGGAGCGCCCTTGTCTTCCGTCTCAGTTAGCGGTCCGCCCGTCCCTCGAAGGGCTACCCAGGTGAACGGCCGCATGATATTTTAGGCGCCTCTAAAGGACAGGCGATGCGCGGCTTGTTTGCAATGGTCGGTCTGGCTTTCGCGGTTGTGACGGCTGCGGCAGACCCGTTGTTCGATGCCGTTGCCGCAGGAGATCCCAGCGCCGCCAAGGAGGCTTTGGCCGCCGGCACTCCCGTCGACAGTCGCGCGCGCGACCAGGCAACGCCCCTCATCAATGCTGCGCTTGGCGATCAGCCGGCGATCGCCGAATTGCTGATCGCCAAGGGCGCCGACGTTATGGCGCGCAATTCCGGTGGCTTCACGCCCCTTCATGCCGCAGCCTATTCCGGCAGCCTGCCTGTTGCCAAACTCCTGCTCGACCGTGGCGCCGTGCTCGACGACGCGGCCAACAAGGCAGGCGTCACGCCTATGATGGTGGCGGGTGAGGAAAACCATCTGGAGGTGGTCGAGTTCCTCATCTCCAAGGGCGCTGACGTCGCCCATCCCGAGGTCCACGGCTACGCGCCGATCAGCCGCGCCTTCTGGAAGGGCAACTTGGAGATCGTTCGCCTCTACAAGCGCCACGGCGCCGCTTGCCAGAAGCCTGAAGTCATCAAGGATACAGAAGAGAACTACAAACGGTGCATGGACATTCACGATTGATGGGAGACGCGCGATGTACGTGGCAGACGCAAGCAGATCTCTGAGCAACCTTATCCTGGCGGGCGCACTAGCCTTCTCGGTTGTCGGCGCGGCCCCCGCGCATGCCGACGGCTCGGTGAACACCGGCTACTTCGGCGGCGTGGCCATCATGGGCTATGATCCGGTCGCCTATTTCACCGACGGCAAGGCGGTCAAAGGTTCGGAGAAAATCGCTTATGACTGGCTCGGCACACCGTGGAATTTCGCGAGCGACGAGCACCGCAAGATGTTCATGAGCGAGCCTGTCAAATATGCTCCGCAATATGGCGGCTATTGCGTGGGCGAGGTTTCGCTAGAATCGGTGACGGTCAACGTCGATCCCGAGGCGTTCAAGATCATCGACGGCAAGCTCTACCTAGCCTACGACAAGCCTGACATGGAAAATATCGCCGCCCACGCCGACGACGTTTTGCCAAAAGCGGAAGCTGCTTGGCCGGCCGTCAAGGCAAGGCTGGAGCGAGACCAGATCAATTGATCCGACCGCTCGGGCGCTTTGATGTCTCCGCCCTAAAGTGTGCGGCGCTTAGTCGAGCGGCGAGAAGTGAAAAACGACGCGCGAGTTCACGAAGCTGAACGCGAACTCGCCTTGGCGCCTATAGATCGGGCCGCAATCCGGTCGCCCAAATGCGTTTTCGCTTTGCTCGCAAAGCAGATCCTCTTTAACGGATATCGTCTCGGTAATGAATTGAGCGGTAGAGCGGAAGGCCGCCTGGCCGTCATTGCCGATCTGCATGATTGCCGGCCGGGGCCCCGGCTCCGCGACGCCCTTCAGCGTGTGGCCGATGACCAGGGCGCTGATGTCCTCACCTTTAAGCCGATCGCTCTCGTCGCCCTTGAAGGCATAGGGCCATTCCGGCAGACCCGCCTGCTTCAACGCGCCGATCAGGGTTTCCAAATCCTGCGGATTGCGAAAATGCCATCCCATCCTGATTGCGGCGATAGAGTCGTTGTTGGGAAGAAGTCGCAGGCCCTGGGCCACCGCCGCCCGCGCGTCTGCGATGCGGCCGGTCTGAGCATAGGCGGCGCCGAGCGAGACCAGGATGTTGCCGACCCCAGGCGCTTCGTCGCGAGCGCGCTCCAGCGCCGCCACCGCGCGTTTGCCATCGCCGTTGAAGAAAAAGACTGTGCCGGCGATCTGGCGGTTGATCGGCGACATGTCGGGGTCGAGCCGCAATGCCGTTTCGACAGCCGCGGCGGCTTCCGGAAACTTGCCGTCGAATAGGAAGACGTATCCGAGCGCGACCTGCGCTTCAACGTCGCCCGGTCCGAGCGCCACGGCCCGCCGGGCCGACTCGATCGCTTCGTCGAAGCGCCGGTCCACGCTCTGCAGGATGGCAAGCATCGCGTAGGGCAGCGACAGATCGGGATTGAGCTGCAGGGCTCGCCCCGCGCTCTCATAGGCGCGCTTTCGCGCCGGGGCGGACTGCAGCACGTCGTCATAGGCATTGCGCCAGACATAGACGGCAGTGCGCGCATCGGCGGCGAATGCCGCCGCGAACGAAGGATCCAGCGCGACCGCCTTTGCATAGAAGTCCAGTGCGTCGCGCATGCCCGGCGGGCGGCCGGTGAAGGCAGCGTGCTCGCCGCGCAGGTAGTAGTCATACGCCTCGAGATTGGCGGTGGGCGGGCGCTCCATCCTCTTGGTTTCCACCGCCGAGGGCTCGACGTCGAGCGCGGCGACGATTTCCTTGCGCATCTCATCCTGGACAGCGAACGTTTCGGCCGCGCGCCGGTCGAAACGGTCGGCCCACACATGCTCGCCGTTTGCCGTATCGATCAACTGAGCGTTGATCCGGATCAGGTCACCCGTCGGCCTGACGCTGCCCTCGACGAGGAAGTCGACGCCGAGTTCGCGCCTGACGTCGGCGAGATTGGGCGGCTTGCCCTTGTAAGCCGCGACCGAGTTGCCGGCGATCACGTCGAGGCCCGAAAGTTTAGCGAGGTCGGTGATCAGGTCCTCGGTTATGCCCTCAGCGAGATAGTCCTGCGCAGGGTCGCCGCTCAAATTGGAGAACGGCAATACCGCGACGGAAGGCCGTTGCGGCGCCCGCAGCCACTGCCAGGAAATGACGGTGCCGGCAACCGCGGCGGCAACGAGCAGCGCCGCACCCGTCGCCAGGATCGCCGGCCGAAGCGGGCGGCGCGGGCCGCTCAGAACCTTGCCCGCCTTCGAAGGTTCGAGGAGAATCCGATAGACGCGGACAGGGTCGGCGATGTTCTTCAGCCGCTGCTCGCCAAGGCTGGCGAAGCCGACGTCGCATTTGTGCACGGCGTGGTCGAAGGCCGTGCCAGAGATGCAGACGCCGCCGGGCTCGGCCTGCGCTTCCAACCGCGCGGCGATGTTGACCCCGTCACCATAGAGGTCTTCACCCTCGACAATGATGTCGCCGAGGTTGACACCGATGCGAAAGCGGATGAGCCGGTCGTCCGCGATACCCTTGTCACGCTCGGCCATCTTGCGCTGGATGTCGGCCGCGCATTGCACCGCATCGACGACGCTGCCAAATTCGACCAGCGCACCGTCGCCCATAAGCTTGATCATACGGCCGTGATGCCGGGCGATCGATGGATCGATCAACTCACGGCGACAGGCCTTGAGCCGCTCCAGCGTGCCGACCTCGTCCTCGCCCATCAGCCGGCTGTAGCCGACTACATCGGCCGCAAATATGGCAGTTAGCCGCCGCTCCATGCGTCGCCTGTGCTCCGTTGAGGCGCGTGATGGGTCACCCGACGCACTCTACAACGGCAACCGTCGCAACGCACCCGGTCCGAGTGGAGTTGGCTACACGGGACTGAAGGTGATCCGCTTTGGCCCGGGGCGGCAGTCACTTGGTCCGGCCGGTCCGGGCCCTAGCCGATTCTTCTTTCGCTAGCTGACGCAGAGCCGCGGTCCGCGCCGCTATGGCGCGAACCTCGACAGTTCTGGAGTTAGAGCGGCTAGCGCCGCAAGGCGTAGACGTTGTCCATCGCCTCGCCGCCGAGCGGCATGGCCATCTCGTCGTCGAGGAGGCGTGTGATGCGGGCAAAGCCGGTAAAAGCTTTCCTTGCCTCCTCGGCCGACATGTTGCCGGCCATGGCGGCGGAGCAGCAGTTCAGGGCGCATTGATAGACCGGTCCGCGCCGACCTGCTGGCCATTTCCGCAAAAACACCATCGCTTCGGCGACGCTGTCTACTTCTTCTACGGGGTAGCCTTGCCCGGGCAGAATCCGCACGGGCGTAAAGAAATGCAAGCGATCCATCGTTTTCCTCCCGGCGATCGCGGTGCACAGAACCTCATTAAACACCCGGTGGGCCATTTGGTTCCACAAAAAAGCGGATGCGCGGCAAAAAAAATTCAACCGGACCGGATGCCCGGGATTTCGACCGTCAGGCAATCGATCCACGGGTGACCCGGACTGAGATCCGCTTTGCCGACTCAGGAGCGAAATGTCGATGATGGGCCGCGGTGCGCATGCGTGATAAGCGCGATTCTCGTTGAATGTCTTTAAGGTCAAAGCCGGCAAATGGTTTGCTTGCCGGTTCCCCTGCGTCAGGCTTAACCTCGCCGAATTAACGCGTGAGGGCGCGTTTTGCAAAAGGGGACACTTGCAATGACGATACAAGGCGCATCGCCCGACCTTTACAACGAGGACCTCGCTCCTGCGAAAGTACGCAACTGGGGGCCGTTCTCGATCTTCAACGTCTGGACGTCCGACGTCCACAGTCTGTGGGGCTACTATCTGGCGGCCGGCCTGTTCCTGTTCTGCGGCGGCTTCGTCAATTTCATCATCGCCATCGGCATCGGCTCGCTGATCATCTACGCGCTGATGAACATGGTAGGTTATGCCGGGGTGAAGACCGGCGTGCCCTACCCCGTTCTCGCCCGCGCCTCCTTCGGCATCTGGGGCGCCAACATTCCGGCGCTGGTGCGCGCAATCGTCGCCTGCTTCTGGTACGGCGCGCAGACGGCCGCCGCCTCCGGCGCCATCGTGGCGCTGCTGACGCGCCTGCAATGGTTCGACGAGTTCAACAAGACCTCGCACCTTCTCGGCCACTCCACCCTGGAAGTGATCTGCTTCGTCGTCATCTGGGCGTTGCAGCTCTTGATCATCCAGAAAGGCATGGAAACGGTGCGCCGCTTCCAGGACTGGGCCGGCCCCGCGGTCTGGGTGATGATGCTTCTCCTGGCCATCTATCTCTGCGTGAAGTCAGGCAGCTTCGCCTTCACCAGCGACATCCCGATGGATGTGCTGCGCGAAAAAACCGCCGATGCCGGCATCCCCGGCGATCCCGGCTCCTGGACAGCGCTCTTCGGCGTCGCGGCGATCTGGGTCACCTACTTCTCGGCGCTCTATCTCAACTTCTGCGACTTCGCCCGCTACGCGCCCGACAATGCGGCGCTGCGCAAGGGCAACATCTGGGGCCTGCCGGTCAATTTGATCCTGTTCTCGCTCGTCGCCGGCGTCACCACGATCGCCGCCTACGATGTCTACCACGAGGTGCTGCTCCATCCCGACCAGATCTCGGCCAAGTTCGACAGCTGGTTCCTGGCAGCCCTTGCCGCCCTCACCTTCGCGGTGGCGACGCTCGGCATCAATGTGGTGGCGAATTTCGTCTCGCCGGCCTTCGACTTCTCCAACGTCTTCCCGCGCCAGATCGACTTCAAGAAGGGCGGCTACATCGCGGCCGTGATCGCGCTGGTGCTCTACCCCTTCGCGCCCTGGGAAGGCAGCGCCGCGCACTTCGTCGGCATCATCGGCGCGACGATGGGACCGATCTTCGGCGTGATGATGGTCGATTACTACCTGATCCGGAAGGGCGAGGTCGACGTCGAGGCGCTCTACCGCGAAGACGGTGAGTTCCGCTTCCAAAGCGGCTGGCATGTCAACGCCTTCATCGCCGCCGGCATCGGCGCCATCTTCTCCTCGATCCTGCCCAACTTCACCAACTGGCTGCCGTCCTGGTGGGGCGTCTATGGCTGGTTCTTCGGTGTGGCGATCGCGGGCGCCGTCTACTACGTGCTGCGCACCATGGCGCTTGGCGCAGGGGCAAAGACGGCGAAGGCTTGAAATAAGGCAGTAGGCAGTAGGGCTTAGGCAATAGAGAATACCCCTACTGCCTACTGCCTACTGCCTACTGCCTACTGCCTACTGCCCAACCATCTCCGCCAGCCTGCGCACCGTGTTCCAGTTGCGCGAAGTACCTATGCCCATGCGCTTGTGATTGCTCGCCGCCAGCAGCCGTGAGCTTGGTCGCTCGCGCGAAAAGACGAGCCAGATGTCGCCGCCGACCGAAAGCACCTTTTCATCGTCGGCGGCATAGGCATCGAGCGCCGCGACGGCGTCCGCCGGCGCAGGCTTGCGCATGACGCGCACCGCGACCTGATCGCCGGCATCGGCGGACTCGGCCGGGAACGGATTGCCGCTCGCGAGCTTCAGCCAGTCCTCGGCGCGGCGCACGATGATATCGACATGGCGGCCGAAGGTCTTTTCGAACGCTGCTTCCAGCCGTTGTTCGAGATCGGCGATCTTGGCCGCCCGCGCGTCGAAGACCAGGTTGCCCGTCGCCACCAGCGTCCGGACATTCTTCAGGCCGATGCTCTCCGCCATCGCCTTGAGGTCGGACATGACGAGGCGTCGCCCCTCGCCCAGGATGATGCTGTAGAGCAGCGCGACGTAGGTCCGCATCAAACGAGGCGCGACTGGTCCACCGCGGCCGAGATGAAGCTCGCGAACAGCGGATGCGGTTCGAGCGGCCGGCTCTTCAATTCAGGGTGATACTGCACGCCGATGAACCAGGGATGGTCGGGGTATTCGACCGTTTCCGGCAACACGCCGTCGGGCGACATGCCGGCAAAGACCAGGCCGCAATCCTCGAGCCGCTGCTTGTAGTCGATATTGACCTCGTAGCGGTGCCGGTGGCGTTCGGAAATCTGGGTGTCGCCGTAGATCTCGGCAATCTTGGAACCCTTGCTCAGCTCTGCCTGATAGGCGCCGAGCCGCATCGTGCCGCCGAGATCGCCGGTCGCCCTGCGCTTCTCCAGCATGTTGCCCTTCAGCCATTCGGTCATCAGGCCAACGACAGGCTCCTCGGTCGGGCCGAACTCGGTCGAGGAGGCGTGCTCGACGCCGGCCAGCGAACGCGCCGCCTCGATGCAGGCCATCTGCATGCCGAAGCAGATGCCGAAATAAGGCACCTTGCGCTCGCGCGCGAACTTCGCCGCCAGGATCTTGCCTTCCGAACCGCGCTCGCCGAAGCCGCCGGGAACGAGGATGCCATGCACCTTCTCCAGCCAGGGCGTCGGGTCTTCCTTTTCGAAGATCTCGCTCTCGATCCAGTCGAGCTTGACCTTGACGCGGTTGGCGAGGCCGCCATGCGAAAGCGCCTCGATCAGCGATTTGTAGGCGTCTTTGAGGCCGGTGTATTTGCCGACAATGGCGATCGTCACCTCGCCTTCCGGATTGTGGATGCGGTTGGAGAGCGCCTGCCAGGGCTCCATGCGCGGCTTTGGCGCCGGGTCGATGCCGAAGGCGGCAAGCACCTCCGAATCGAGCCCCTCCTTGTGATAGGCCATCGGCACGTCATAGATGTGCGGCACGTCGAGCGCCTGGATAACGGCGCTTTCGCGCACGTTGCAGAACAGCGACAGCTTGCGGCGCTCTTCTTTTGGAATGGGCCGGTCGGCGCGCACCAGAAGGATGTCGGGCGCAATGCCGATGCCGCGCAGTTCCTTGACCGAATGCTGCGTTGGCTTGGTCTTCAGTTCGCCGGCGGTCGGGATGTACGGCATCAAGGTCAGATGGACATAGACCGCGTTGTTGCGCGGCAGGTCGTTGCCGAGCTGGCGGATCGCCTCCAGGAACGGCATCGCCTCGATGTCGCCGACCGTGCCGCCGATCTCGCACAGCACGAAGTCGTAGTCGTCATTGCCCTCGAGGACGAAATGCTTGATCTCGTCGGTGACGTGCGGAATGACCTGCACGGTCGCGCCGAGATAGTCGCCGCGCCGCTCGCGCTCGATGATGTTCTTGTAGATGCGGCCGGTGGTGATGTTGTCCTGCTGGTTGGCCGAGCGGCCGGTGAAGCGCTCATAGTGGCCAAGGTCGAGGTCGGTTTCCGCCCCGTCGTCGGTGACGAACACCTCGCCGTGCTGGTACGGCGACATCGTGCCGGGATCGACATTGAGATAGGGATCGAGCTTTTTGATGCGCGCGCGATAGCCGCGCGCATGCAGGAGAGCCCCAAGAGCTGCCGCAGCAATGCCTTTTCCGAGTGAGGAAACCACGCCGCCAGTGATGAATACATATCGCGCCATGGGAGTCATCGCTTAACGCGGCCGGATTGATTCCGCCAGAGAAAAAACCGCCGCGAAGGCTTTTTCCCAAGAAGGCGCGACGCCCCGAAGGGCAAGAAATGTTGCAGTCAAAACAAAAGGGCCGGCTGGGCCGGCCCTTTCGGCATGATGGGTGGAGGCCTCAGATAATAACGCCTGGTTGTTATATAATAACAACCTTGGTGCCGACCTTGACCCGGCTGTAGAGGTCCATGACGTGCTCGTTGATCATGCGGAAGCAGCCATTGGAGGCGCTGGTTCCGATCGACTGCGGCGCGATGGTGCCGTGGATGCGCAGATGCGTGTCCTTCTTGCCGTCATAGAGATAGATGGCGCGCGCGCCGAGCGGATTCTCACCGCCGCCGGGCATGCCGTCCTTGTACTGGCCATAGTGCTTGGGCTCGCGCTTCTGCATGTCGAGCGTCGGGATCCAGCGCGGCCATTCCTGCTTGTCGCCGACAGCGACCGTCCCCTTGAACTGCAAGCCTTCGCGGCCGACGGCGATCGCATAGCGTCGCGCCGTGCTCGACGATTCGACGAGATAGAGACGGCGGGCGCTGGTGTCGATGACGATGGTGCCGGCGGGGTAGCCGCTGAACTCGACGTCCTGCGGCACGAACTCCGGCTTCACCTTGAACGGCCGCTTGGCGTCCTTCTTGGCGAGAGCCGAATCAAGTGCGCGCGTTTTGGGCAGATAGCTGATCGATGACGACGACGAACCGCCGAACAGGCCTGCAAACAGGCCGCCGCTTGCCGGCTTCTGGCCAGGAGCCTCGCTGCGCAGCTCGCCATTGTTGCCGGTCAGCGCGACGTTCATCGCCTCGGCCGGCATCGGCTCGGCCGACTGGATCGGTTCGACAGCGGCGATCGGCTCGATGATCTTGACCGTCTTCTTGCCTGTCTTGGCATCGGCCACTTTCGTCTCGGCCGACTGGCCCTTCTTCGCCAGCCATTCCTGCCGGGCAGCGTCCGCCTTGGCCTTGGCTGCGTCGCGCATCGCCAGCTTGCGGGCTTCCAGCGCCTTGGTCTTGGCGGCTTCCTTGTCGGCCGCGATCTTGTCCTCGAGCTTGCTGATCTGAGCGAGATCGGCTGGCGTCGGGTTCTTCTTCTTCTTGAGAAGCTTCAGCTGCGATGCGTCGCTTTTGACGGCGACATTGATGGCGCTGGTAATCTCGACTGACGGCGATGCGGCTATGTTTGCCGGCGTGCCGGCGAAGGCTGCGGACCCCATGCCGAGCACGGCAAGGAATCCCAAGAAAATGAAGCTGCGAAGCTGCATGGCGAAGATCCGATCGTGTAATGCTTTGTTGCCACGGCGTCGCCCGGCGTCCCCCAAGGACGCCGAAAGTGCCGCGCGCAATGTATAATCGATCTGGCCGAGCCGCCTCAAGCGGGCCGTCGGCCTACGCCCGGTTGAATCTTCGTGAATGTGCGGCATTTGCCGCGACTGTGTTCAAACGACAACAGATCGCGGCCGGATAAGCTTGTCCGGCTACTGGTTCGGAACCTGCGGGGTGACCGGCAAGGTGACGCCATTGGCCGCCGGCGGCGTGGCCGGATTCGCGGGTGCCGGTGCAGGCGCAGGCGCCGTCGTCGCGGCGCCGTTGCCCGACGAGGGCGGCGTCGCCGATCCGCTGGCGGGTGCCGCCGGCGCCGTCGAGGTCGACGGAGCGGCCGGCGCGTTGCCCGGCAGCTGGTCGAGCACGCCCTTGCCGGCGTTGCTGGACGACGCCGGGACGCGATCGAGGATGTCGATCGGCTTTTCGCCGTAGCGCGCGACGAGCGACAGAGTGAGCGAGGTGGCGAAGAAGGCCGCTGCCAGGATCGCCGTTGCCCGCGTCAATGCATTGGCGGCGCCACGCGCCGTCATAAAACCGGAACCGCCACCGATGCCGAGACCGCCGCCCTCGGAGCGCTGCAGCAGCACCACGCCGACGAGCGCGAGCACGACCATAAGGTGAATGACGATCAGTACGGTTTCCATAATTTATCCTGGCAAGGCCTTGCGCGGCCGCGGATACGACCGGTGATTTGGAGGCGGCTCCTTACAATGCTTTGATGGCATTTCCAAGCCCGTGGCCGGAATATGGGGAGCAATGCGGCCTTTGCAACGATTTCGGCCGCGCCGGCCAGTCGGCCCCGCGGCTAGGAGATATTCAGATAGGCCTCGGCGATGCCGAGAAAATCCGCCGCCTTCAGGCTGGCGCCGCCGACCAGCGCGCCGTCGACATTGGCCACGCCGAGCAGTTCGACAGCGTTGGACGGCTTGACCGAGCCGCCATAGAGGATACGCATCTTCGCCGCCGCGCCGCCGAGCAGCTCCGTCAGCTTGGCGCGGATATGCGCATGCGCATCGGCGACATCGTCAGCGGTCGGCGTCAGGCCGGTGCCGATCGCCCAGACAGGTTCGTAGGCAATGACCGTGTTGGCCGCCGTGGCGCTGGTCGGCACCGACCCGGCGATCTGGCGCGACAGCACGTCGAGCGTCGTGCCCGCCTCGCGTTCAGCCCTTGTCTCGCCGATGCAGATGATGGCCACCAGCCCGGCCCGCCACGCCGCGGACGCCTTGGCGTGAATGGTGGCGTCGTCCTCGCTGAGGTCGGCGCGGCATTCGGAATGGCCGACTATGACGTGGCTGGCGCCGGCGTCCTTCAGCATCTCGGCTGAAATGCGCCCGGTATAGGCGCCGCTCTCCTTGGGATGGCAATCCTCGCCGCCGGCCCGGACCGGGGTGCGCGACAGGATTTCGGCCGCGTGCGACAGCAAGGTCGCGGGCACGCAGACCAGCGCCTCGGTCTCGGCGTCGAGCCCGCTCATGAAGCCGTTGCCGATCATCCTCAGCTCATTGAGCGAGGCGCTGGTGCCGTTCATTTTCCAGTTGCCGGCGACGAGCGGGCGGATTCCAGGCGTCATGAGCTTTGCTTTCTCCAGGCGATATTCGGCTTCCGCCCTCACTATCAAAATCAGGCCACAAAGCAATCGACAGTGGGCCGGAAGGGCGCTATTGCGCTTGTTTCAGACTCGGGCGCACGCAAAATGCGCAAAAATCGGAAGTAGGCATGCTTGGTATCTTGAGAAACGCGGCGGGCACCTGGGTCGCGAAGGCGTTGCTGTCCTTGCTGGTGATCAGCTTTGCCGTGTGGGGTATTTCGGGGCGTCTGTCAGGAACTTTGGGCGGCCATCATTCCGTGATCACCGCCGGCGGCACGACAGTTTCGATCAACGAGTACCGCCTCGCCTATGACCGCCAGATCAGCGTCATGTCGCAGCAGTTCGGCCAGCGCATCACGCACGAGCAGGCGAAGGCGCTCGGCATCGACAACCAGGTGCTGGCGCAGCTCGTCTCGGGCGCCGTGCTCGACGAGCAGGCCCGCAAGCTCGGCCTCGGCCTCTCCAAGGACCGGCTTGCCGAGCTGACGCGCGAGGACCCGGCCTTCAAGGGCCCGAGCGGCCAGTTCGACCGCAGGACGTTCGAATATCTGCTGCGTCAGGTCGGCATGCGGCCCGAAGACTATCTGAAGAACCGCTCCCAGGTGGCGGTGCGCCAGCAGATCGTCGAGGCGGTTTCGGACGGCCTCAAGGCGCCGCAAACCTTCCTCAAGGCGGTCGCGCTCTATCGCGGCGAGGACCGCACCATCGACTATCTGACGTTGCCGAAGACGCTGGTCGAACCGATCGAGGCGCCGGCCGACAGCGCGCTCCAGACCTATTTCGATGCCAACAAGAAGACCTACGCCGCGCCCGCATACCGCAAGTTCTCCTATGTCAGGCTCGAGCCGCAGGACATCATGGATCCGACCGCGGTGACCGATCAGCAGATCAGCGACGACTACAACAAGAACAAGGGGCGCTACACGACGCCGGAGATGCGCACCATCGAGCAGCTGGTGTTCAAGACGTCGGATGCAGCCAAGGCCGCGTTCGATTCGCTGAAGGCGGGCGCGACCTTCGACAAGCTCGTCACCGCCGAGGGCAAGACCCAGGCAGACACGCTGCTCGGCACGCTTGCCAAGGACAAGATCGCCGACAAGGCGGTGGCCGAAGCGGCCTTCAAGCTCGCCGCCAATGAGGTCAGCCCCGTCGTCCAGGGCGCTTTCGGCCCGGTGCTCCTGCGCGTCACCGAGGTCAAGCCGGAGGTGGTGAAGCCGCTGGCCGAAGTCTCCGACCAGATCCGCAAGGACCTGGCGCTCGGCGAGGCAAGCCGCATCCTGCTCGACGTGCACGACAGTTACGAGGACACGCGCGCTTCGGGCAGTTCGCTCGCCGACGCCGCCGCCAAGCTGAAGCTCAAGGTCGTCACCATCGACGCGATCGACCGCACCGGCCAGCGTCCCGACGAGACCATCGTCAAGGACCTGCCGGAATCGGCGGACCTGATCAAGGCGGTGTTCGCCGCCGAGCCCGGCACCGAGAATGAGGGCCTGACCACCGCCGACAATGGCTTCGTCTTCTACGAAGTCGGATCGATCACGCCGGCGCGCGACCGCACGCTGGACGAGGTTCGCCAGAAGGTGGTGGCCGACTGGACGGCGGCTGAAACGGAAAAGCGGCTCGACGCCAAGGCGCAGGAGCTGGAAAAGCGCCTCAAGGCAGGCACCACGCTCGACGTGATCGCCGGCGAATTGAAGCTCGAGAAGCAGACCAAGCGCGGCCTGAAGCGCGAAGCCGATGACGCCGATTTCGGCAAGGAAGGCGCCGCCGAAATGTTCGGCGTCGGCGAAGGCGGCACCGGGCTGATCCCCTCGCCCACCGGCGACGGCCAGATTCTCTACAAGGTGGCCGAAGTGTTCGAGCCGGCCGGCGCCGATGGCAGCTCCGTGCCCGACGACGCGCAGAAATCCTTCACCGCCGGCATGTCGGACGACCTGCTCGACCAGTTGGTGGCGCAGTTGCAGACGCAATACGACGTCCGCATCGACCCGGCCGCGGTTTCCCAGGCGCAGGCCCGATGAGTGCGCTGAAGACCCATATCGCCAAGGTCGCCGCCGGCACTCCTCTTTCGTTTGAGGAGGCGCGCGAGGCGTTCGACATCATCATGTCGGGCGACGCAACGCCCGGTCAGATCGGCGGCTTCCTGATGGCGCTGCGCGTGCGCGGCGAGTCGGTGAGCGAGATTTCCGGCGCCGTCGCCACGATGCGCGCCAAGATGCTGCGCGTCGAGGCTCCGCACGGCGCCATCGATATCGTCGGCACCGGCGGCGACAATTCGCACAGCGTCAACATCTCGACGGGATCGGCATTCGTCATTGCAGCGAGCGGCGTGCCGGTGGCCAAGCACGGCAATCGCGGCCTGTCCTCATTGACC
>NZ_RZOF01000103.1:0-17306 GCF_003998955.1 Mesorhizobium sp. M4B.F.Ca.ET.017.02.2.1
CATATATATCCCACCCATAGTCGGCTCTGGAATTTCAACCGCAAATCACGCTATGATGATCTTGGCACTCGCCGGGACGGCTCCGCGCCCCCTCGATTGCCGGGAGGACGGGACATGGCCATTGCGCTTGTACTCGTTTTGGTTGTTGTGGGCTCGGTGCTGTTTCACTTCCTGAGCCCATGGTGGTGGACGCCGATTGCCTCGAACTGGGACTATATCGACCACACCATCATCATAACCTTCTGGATCACCGGCGTCGTCTTCGCCGCCGTGGTGCTTTTCATGGCCTATTGCGTGTTCCGCTTCCGTCACCGGGAGGGCAGCCGCGCCGCCTATGAACCGGAGAACAAGCGCCTCGAATGGTGGCTGACGGTCATCACCGGGGTCGGCGTCACCGCCCTTCTGGTGCCCGGCCTGTTCGTCTGGAGCCGCTTCGTCAATGTCCCGAGCGACGCGACCGAGGTCGAAGTCATCGGCCAGCAATGGCAATGGAGTTTCCGCTTGCCCGGCAAGGACGGCAAGCTCGGCACCTCGGACACCCGCGACATCACGGCTGAAAATCCGCTCGGCGTCATCCCAGGCGATCCCAACGGCCAGGACGATGTTGTGGTCGAGGCCGCCGATCTGCATCTGCCGATCGGCAAGCCGGTCAAGATGGTGCTGCGCTCGGTCGACGTGCTGCACGATTTCTACATACCGGAGTTCCGCGCCAAGATGGACATGATCCCGGGCTCGGTCACCTATTTCTGGTTCACGCCTACCAGGACCGGAACCTTCCAGGTCCTGTGCGCGGAACTCTGCGGCCAGGGCCACCCGCTGATGCACGGCGTGGTCATGGTCGACACCGAACAGGACTATCTGGCCTGGCTGGGCCAGCAGCAGACTTTCGCGCAACTGTCGGCGCCCCAGAAGACGGGCTCGGCCGACCAGGCGACGGCGTCTGGTCTGAACGTTGCGGCAAAGCTCGAAACTGTCGAGGCTCGCTGAACAGGGCACGGAGGTGCCGCCATGGTCGATATCACGCCTGCAGATGCCGTCCCGCCCGCCGAAGTCGCGGAAATGGAGCTCTACCATCCGCACAGTTGGTGGACGAAATACGTCTTCTCGCAGGACGCCAAGGTCATCGCCATCCAGTATTCGGCGACGGCAACGGCGATCGGCTTCGTCGCGCTCAGCCTGTCCTGGCTGATGCGGCTGCAGCTCGGCTTCCCCGGCACCTTCGACTTCATCACCCCCGAGGCCTATTACCAGTTCATCACCATGCACGGCATGATCATGGTGATCTACCTGCTCACTGCGCTCTTCCTCGGCGGCTTTGGCAACTACCTGATCCCGCTGATGGTCGGCGCGCGCGACATGGTCTTTCCCTATGTCAACATGCTGAGCTACTGGATCTACCTGCTGGCCGTGCTGGTTCTGGTGTCGAGCTTCTTTGCGCCTGGCGGACCGACCGGCGCCGGCTGGACGCTCTACCCGCCGCAGGCCATCATGACCGGCACGCCCGGCGGCCAGGACTGGGGCATCATCCTGATGCTCGCTTCCCTCATCCTGTTCATCATCGGCTTCACCATGGGCGGCCTGAACTATGTCGTGACGGTGCTGCAGGCGCGCACCCGCGGCATGACGATGATGCGCCTGCCGCTCACCGTCTGGGGCATCTTCACCGCCACCGTGATGGCGCTGCTCGCCTTTCCCGCGCTGTTCGTCGCCTGCGTCATGATGCTGCTCGACCGCGTGCTCGGCACCTCCTTCTTCATGCCGGCGATCGTCGAGATGGGCGAACAACTGCAGCACAATGGCGGCAGCCCGATCCTGTTCCAGCATCTGTTCTGGTTCTTTGGCCACCCCGAGGTCTACATCGTCGCGCTGCCGGCCTTCGGCATCGTCTCCGACCTGATCAGCACCCATGCGCGCAAGAACATCTTCGGCTATCGCATGATGGTCTGGGCCATTGTCGGCATCGGCGCGCTGAGCTTCGTGGTCTGGGCGCACCACATGTATGTCAGCGGCATGCACCCCTATTTCGGCTTCTTCTTCGCCACCACCACGCTGATCATCGCCATTCCGACCGCCATCAAGGTCTACAACTGGGTGCTGACGCTGTGGCGCGGCGACATCCATCTCACCATACCGATGCTGTTCGCGCTCGCCTTCATCGTCACCTTCGTCAATGGCGGGCTGACCGGCCTGTTCCTCGGCAACGTCGTCGTCGACGTTCCGCTGTCGGACACGATGTTCGTCGTCGCCCATTTCCACATGGTCATGGGCGTCGCCCCGATCCTGGTAATCCTCGGCGCGATCTACCACTGGTATCCGAAAGTCACCGGCCGCATGCTCGACGAGACGCTCGGCCGGTTCCATTTCTGGGTGACCTTCCTTGGCGCCTATCTGATCTTCTTCCCCATGCACTATCTCGGCCTGATCGGCATTCCGCGGCGCTACGCGGAGTTGACCGACATGACGATCATGACGGAGTCGGCCCATCATCTGAATTCGTTCATATCGATCATGGCCTTCATCGTCGGCTTCGCCCAGATGGTGTTCCTGTTCAACCTGATCTGGAGCATCCGCCATGGCCGCGAGGCCGGCGGCAACCCATGGCGGGCGACGACGCTCGAATGGCAGACGCCGCAGACGCCGCCGGCTCACGGCAATTTCGGCAAGGAACTGCCGATCGTCTATCGCTGGGCTTATGACTACAGCGTGCCGGGTGCCAAGGAGGACTTCATTCCGCAGAACGTGCCGGGCAATTTCGGCCTCTCCAAGGAGCCGGCATGAGCGTCATCCTGGTCTTCCTGGCTGTGATCGCCGGCTTTGCCGGCTGGTGGCTTTCGCACCAGCGGCTGACCGCCAAGCCGTGGCTGGAGCAAGGCCTGGCCGGCGATTTCGTCGGCCTCGACCGGTCGGCCTTGCCCACCGCCAAGATCGGGCTCGGTGTCTTCCTCGCCGTGGTCGGCTGCCTGTTCTCGCTGTTCACCAGCGCCTATTTCATGCGCATGGGCCTGTCGGACTGGCGGCCGCTGCCTTTGCCGCGCCTGCTCTGGCTGAACACCGGCGTGCTCGTGCTGAGCAGCATCGCGCTGCAATGCGCCGTGGTCGCCGCGCGCAAGGGCCAGATCGACAATGTCCGGCTCGGCCTTGCCACGGCCGGTTTCACCTCTTTCGCCTTCCTGATCGGACAGTTAATGGCGTGGCGGCAATTGACCGAGGACGGCTACCTGCTCGCTGCCAACCCGGCCAACAGCTTCTTCTATCTGATCACCGGAATGCATGGCCTGCACATACTGGGCGGCCTGATCGGTCTCGGCAGGACCAGCGTCGGCGCCTGGAACGGCGCACGCCCTGAGCGGCTGCGCCTCGGCGTCGAACTCTGCGCCATGTACTGGCATTTCCTGCTTTTCGTCTGGCTCTGCATCTTCGCCCTTCTGGCCGGCTGGGCCGCCACATTCATCGACATTTGCCGTGGGCTGCTGACCTGAGGAGGCAGGGTATGTCCGAGACGACTCTGACGCATAGCGGCCAAACGGCGCCAAGGCCGGCCGGCTTGAAAGGCATTGCCGCCGACTGGGCCTCGGACCAGCGCGCGTTCAAGAACGTGTCCTGGGGCAAGGCCATGATGTGGATCTTCCTGCTCAGCGACACCTTCATCTTCGGCTGCTTCCTGCTCTCCTACATGACCGCGCGCATATCGACGCGCGTGCCGTGGCCGAACCCGAGCGAGGTCTTTGCGCTGCGCATCGGCGGCCAGGAGATCCCCCTGATCCTGATCGCCATCATGACCTTCGTGCTGATCTCGAGCAGCGGCACGATGGCCATGGCGGTCAATTTCGGCTACCGCCACGACCGCCGCAAGACCGCGATCCTGATGCTTTTGACCGCGGCGCTCGGTGCGACCTTCGTCGGCATGCAGGCCTTCGAATGGACCAAGCTGATCACCGAAGGCGTGCGGCCCTGGGGCAACCCATGGGGCGCCGCGCAGTTCGGTTCGTGCTTCTTCATGATCACCGGTTTCCACGGCACCCATGTGACCATCGGCGTGATCTTCCTGATCATCGTGGCGCGCAAGGTCTGGCGTGGCGACTACGATGTCGGACGGCCCGGCTTCTTCACCAGCCGCAGGGGCCGCTACGAGAACGTCGAGATCATGGGCCTCTACTGGCACTTCGTCGACCTGGTCTGGGTCTTCATTTTCGCCTTCTTCTATCTTTGGTGAGAGGCAGGCTTTGGTGAGAGGAAGCTATGGCTGAAGCAACCGCAAACGGCCTCGGGCAACACGCACTGCACGGCGACCACGCGCATGATACTGCGACGGTCGCCGTGGCCGAGGCGCATCAGGAACATCCGATCAAGCTCTATCTGGTGGTCTGGGTGTGGCTGTTCATCCTCAGCACCTGCTCCTACCTGGTCGACTATTTCGGTCTGCACGGCTATCTCAGATGGTCGTTGATCCTGATCTTCATGATGCTCAAGGCCGGACTGATCGTCGCTGTCTTCATGCACATGGCCTGGGAAAGGCTGGCGCTGGCCTATGCGATCATCCTGCCGCCGATATTGGTGCTGGTGTTCACGATGATGATGGTCTTCGAGTCCGACTACACGCTTTTCACCCGCATCACGTTTTTCGGTGCCGGACCCTGACGCTCAGCCGGAGTTGCTGGACGGCCGCCTCGCCTTGAAACAATGGATGGCTGAGCCATCTTTGTCGGCATCGGAAACGGTGGGAGACCGCCGTCATTTCAATGCGTCACAACTCAAGACAAGAGGCGCCAAAATGACGATCGCGAACAAACTCAAGCATTTCATCGATGGCAAGGGAGTTTTCTACGACACCGTCGAGCATCACCGCACGTCCACCAGCCGGCAATCGGCCATAGCCGCCCATGTGCCAGGCAGCATCATGGCCAAATCGGTGGTCGTTCACCATGAGCTCGGCTATGCGCTGGCCGTGGTCCCGAGCACCCACAGGATCGAGCTCGGCACCTTGCAAAGCATCATGGACAAGCGGCTCGGGCTCGCTTCCGAAGACGAGGTGGTCTCGCTCTTCGGCGATTGCGACGTGGGCGCCGTCCCGCCGATCGGCGCCGCCTATGACGTGCCGGTGATCCTCGACGAAAGCCTCGGCGCCGCCGACGACATCTATTTCGAGGGCGGCGACCACAGGACGCTCGTGCATGTCAGCGGCAAGGACTTTCGCAACCTGACCACGGATGCGCGCCAGGCTCGCTTCAGCCATCCGGCCTACTGAGAAATCGAGAGAACTACCGAGAGATCGGGGCCGCGCCGAAACGGCGCGGCCCCAAAGCTCAACCTGCCGGCTTGGCCGAAGGCGGCGGTTCCACCACCTTGCGGTAGACATGCCAGGTGGCATGGCCGAGGATCGGCAGCACCACCGCCAGCCCGGCGAACACCGGGATCGAGCCGATGATCAGCGCGACGGCGACGATCAGCCCCCAGACCGCCATGACGACCGGGTTCGCCATCACCACGCGCACCGAGGTGTGGATGGCTTCGTAGGCGCCGACATCGCGGTCGAGCAGCAGCGGGAAGGCGACCACTGTGGTGCACAACACCACCACGGCAAAGACGAAGCCGATGGCGTGACCAAGCACGATCAGCGTCCAGCCGCGTCCGGTGGCGAATATCTCATTGATGAAGCCGGACAGCGATGCAGGCGGCGCCGGGCCGAAAAGCTGCACGTAGAATGCCTGGGCGGTCAAAAGCCAGGCGATGAAGATCGCAAACAGCATGATCCCGACGGCGGCGATCGACGGCAGGGCGGGAGAGTTCTTGACCTCGAAGGCATGGCTCCAGGAGGCATCGATACCGGCCTCCCGTCGGCGGCTGATCTCATAGAGGCCGATTGCCGCGAACGGGCCGAGCAGCGCGAAGCCGGAGACCAGCGGGAACAGCAGCGGCAACGCATTGGCGCCCGACGTCCAGGCGGCGAGAACCACGCCCACCAGCGGATAGATCAGGCAGAGGAACACGATATGCGAGGGCTTGACCATGAAATCGTCGACGCCGCGTCTGAGAGCGTCGAAAAGATCGGAAACGCCGATTTTTCGAATTCTTGTATGCTCCAGCGTTTCGCTGGCACCTGCAATCACGTGAAAGCTCGCCATGAACCATTCCTCCAGATCAGGTCCGGCAAGGTCGCGGTTTCATGGTGCGATCGATCTGCGTGATTGGTCACGCCAACCGCGACCTGCACCGCAATCACCATACTCTCTTGCGCGGGACTTGTCGCCCTTTGTCGGCTAGGGTTCCCGCGGTCGTCAGCCATAAGCTGGTTCAAAAACAGCTTTTTCGCTATTCTCTGCCGGGTCGAAGGTGAAGGTCATGGACACGCGGACGCTTCTCATACTCGGCCTCGGGATACTCATTCTGCTGCTGCTGGGGTTTTTCGCGCTGCCGGCGTGACGTCGCCGGCAGTCATCCCCTCCGGCGACTGAGGCTCATGCCATCGGTTCAGAATGAACCGACCGCGCGCGCGACAATGGTATCGGCGAGCAGCGTGGCGAAGATCGCGAAGAGATAGGCGATCGAAAAGGCAAACAGCGCCTTCGCCGGCCTCATCTCCTTGTCGGGCGCGGCCAGCACCTTCCAGGCATGCCAGATGAAGCCGATGCCCAACGCGGTTGCGACTGCCCCGTAGAAGCCGCTGGCGAAACCGAACGGCCAGGGCAGCACGCCGATCGGCGCCAGGATGAGCGCATAGGCGAAGATCTGCCTGCGGGTCGACGCCTCGCCCGCCACGTTCGGCATCATCGGAATGCCGGCGGCGGCGTAGTCACCGACCTTGAACAAGGCCAGCGCCCAGAAGTGCGGTGGCGTCCACAGGAAGATGATCAGGAACAGGATGGAGCTTTCGATCCCGACGGCGCCGGTGGCCGCCGCCCAGCCGATGACTGGCGGAAGCGCCCCCGCCGCGCCGCCTATGACGATGTTCTGCGGCGTCGAGCGCTTCAGCCACATGGTGTAGATGACGACGTAGAAGAAGATGGTGAAGGCAAGCAGCGACGCGGCGAGCCAGCCGACCAGCACGCCGAGCGTCATCACCGAAAGCGCCGAAAGCACCAGGCCGAAACCGAGCGCCTCGCCAGGGCTGACGCGGCCCGACGGCACCGGCCGCTTTGCGGTGCGCGACATCAGTGCATCGATATCGGCGTCGTACCACATGTTGAGCGCGCCCGCCGCCCCTGCCCCGATGGCGATCGCCGCTATCGCGATCACCGCGATGACCGGGTTCATCGCGCCGGGCGCCGTCATCAAGCCGACGAAAGCGGTGAAGACGGCAAGCGCCATGACGCGCGGCTTGAGCAGTGCGAAGAAATCGGCGGCCGTCGCTTCCGAGAGGCGAATGCCGGTGTCCTCGAGGCGACTTTCCCTAGTCGACATTGCAGGCGACCACCGATGGAGGCAGGAGAATGACTATTGCGAGAATTGCTTGAGATAAGCGATGACGTTGGCCACGTCCTGGTCATTCTTGAGACCGGCAAACGCCATCTTGGTCCCTTTGACCATGGCCTTGGGATCGTGAAGGTAGGTCGTCAGAGTCGGCTCGTCCCATTTGACGCCGGACTTGCCGGCATCGATCATCGCCTGGGAGTAGGTGAAATCAGGGTGCGTGCCCGCCGTGCGGCCAATGACGCCATGCAATGACGGGCCGATCTTGTTCTTGTCCTCGTCCGCGATGTGGCAGACCTTGCATTTGACGAAGACCTTCTCACCCGCCGCGGCGTCCTGCGCCTGCGAGGGATGCGCGGTGAAGGCTGTTACGGACATGGCTGCAATAAATGCGATGGCGCGCATATGGCACTTCCTCCCTGGTCGTCATCCTTGCCTTTGACGATTTACGCAGCCGCTCACGTCGGCTTGCGCCCCTAGATGGCAAGTACGGAATATCCGCACTGCCGCAGTGGAATTGCGGCACCTACATACCACGGATTCCAGCCGGCGGATAGAAAAAGCCAGAGATTGCGAAGGTTTAGAGCGCGCGCTGAGAGCGGGTCGGCACACCGACGAGACAGCCACAACGAAAAAGGCCGCCCGAGGGCGGCCTTTCACGATTGAACAAAGTGCACCGCTTATTCGGCGTCCTTGGCCGCCTTCTTCTTCGGCGCGGCCTTCTTCTTGGGCTCTTCGGCGTCGTCGCCGGCCTTGGCTTCACTTGCCTTGGCTTCTGCCTTCTTCGACGCGGCCTTCTTCGCCGGCTTTGCCTTGGTCGCGGTCTCGCCCTCTTCGTCGTCGGCCATCAGCTCTTCCTTGCTGACCTTGACGTCGGTGACCGAAATCTGGCCGAGCAGATGGTCGACCACCTTCTCCTCGAACATCGGCGCGCGCAGCGTGTTCAGCGCATCCGGATTGCTGCGGTAGAATTCGAAAGCTTCCTGCTGCTGGTTGGCCGGGAAGCGGCGAACCTGCTCGAACAGACCGCGCTGCAGCTCCTCGTCCGAAACGGTGACGCCGGCCTTCTCGCCGATCTCGGCGAGCACCAGACCGAGGCGCACGCGGCGTTCGGCCAGGCGCATATATTCGGCGCGCGCCTCTTCCTCCGTCGTCTCCTCGTCGGCGAAAGTGCGGCCGGCGGCTTCCAGATCGCGATTGACCTGGCTCCAGATGTTGTTGAACTCGGCCTCGACGAGCTTCGAGGGCGCCTCGAACGCGTAGGACGCGTCGAGCTGGTCGAGCAGCTGGCGCTTGACCTTCTGGCGCGTCATCGAGCCGAACTGGTTCTCGATCTGGCCGCGCACGATCTCGCGCAGGCGCTCCAGCGATTCCAGGCCAAGGTTCTTGGCGGTCTCGTCGTTGATCTCCAGTTCGCCGGGCTTCGCCACTTCCTTGACGGTGACGTCGAAGGTGGCTTCCTTGCCGGCCAGATGCGCTGCCTGGTAGTTCTCCGGGAAGGTGACGGTCACCTGCTTTTCGTCGCCGGCCTTGGCGCCGATCAGCTGGTCCTCGAAGCCCGGGATGAACTCCTTGGAGCCGAGCACCAGCGGCTGGTCGTTGCCGGCGCCGCCCGAGAAAGCCTCGCCGCCGATCTTGCCGACATAGTCGATCGTCACGCGGTCGCCCTCGGCGGCCTTGCCGGTCTTCGGCTCATAGCTGCGGGCCGATTCGGCGATGCGCTTGACCTGGTCGTCGATTTCCGTGTCCGGCACGTCGAACACCTGGCGCGTCACCTTGATGTCGGAAAAGTCCTTGATCTCGATCGCCGGGATGATCTCGTAGTTGAGGCGGAACTCGAAATCGGCGCCGCCGGCCAGGATCTTCTCGGCCTCTTTCTCGTCCTCGGTCATGATCACTTCAGGCTGCATGGCGGCCTTCTCGCCGCGCCCCGAAATGATCGAACGGGTCGAATCGTTGAGGATCTCGTTGACCACTTCGGCCATGAACGACTTGCCGTAGACCTTGCGCAGGTGCTGCACCGGCACCTTGCCGGGACGGAAGCCGTTGATACGGACCTTGTTGCGGGCATCCGTCAGCCGCGCCATCAGCTTGGCTTCCATGTCACCGGCCGGCACGGTGATCTTGATCTCGCGCTTGAGACCGGAATTGAGCGTTTCGGTGACCTGCATCATAAAACCTTTGTTCTCACCCATGAGGCTGCCAGGCGGTTCATGCCGCTTACAGCCTGCCGGTATAATCTTGCCGGGAATGGCTTTTGGTACGGAAGCTGGCGGCTTGACCGCTAAAGCGGCTCAAATCCTTCCAAACTGCGTTCCAAGATGTGAATAAGTCTTTGTTTTTCCTACTTCTTATCACATTCTGCAGAAGCGGATCGTCGCGTCCCGTCACATTCGACACGCCTTTTGTCACACGCCGGCCTAATTTTCAACCATCTTCGCATTGTGGCGAATGACAGCCATTTGGGCTGCGACATTGACAGAATGATGGCTACATGGGATTGCCGGGCGGCGCGGGTATGGCGGAACTGGTAGACGCACCAGATTTAGGTTCTGGCGAGCAATCGTGGGGGTTCGAGTCCCTCTACCCGCACCATCCGCTTCGGCTGACAGACCGAGGCGCCGCGGCTATGCCTCGAAGACCTTGCCGGTAAACCATTCGCTCAATCTCGCCAGTTCCGGCCCCAGCACGCGGTCATCACTGACCGGCGGCACGATGGCCCTGATGTCGGCAACGAAGGGCCGAAGCGCCGGCGGCGCCTCGCGCCCGGTGACGTAAAGCGCCTGCGAGGCGATCATCGCCAGCATCGCCATCGCCGCGTCCAGGCAGCGGCCGGCGATCGCCTCTTTCGTCCAGGCGAGGAACGCCGTCGTCGCGACATCGTCCTGGCCGGCGCCGGCAGATTCCGTGCCCGGGATGAAGGTGCGTTGCGCCGCAAGCTTCGCCTGTTCCAGATAGCCGGTGATCGCCATCGGCACGTAGCCGACATTGCCGTGGCCGTCGCTGTCGGCCCAATGCCGGTCGGCCATCAGCAGATCGGGAAGCAGCGAGACCTTGCCGTTCAGCAGCTTTGAGGCATGGCGGTCGCAGAGCAGGCAGATGTCGGCCCAGATCGCCGCCAGATCGTCGAGCGCCGGCGTCGCCATCGCATTGTGATAACCGCCGGTGCTGATGCAGCGCCCGAGCGGATGGGCCTCGTCCGGCGGGACGTAGACCGGATTGTCCGAGATCGACGCCAGCGACACGGTCGCCGCCCGTTCTGCGCCGGACAGCGCGCGATGCGCCTGTCCCAGCACGCGCGGCACGATGCGGTAGCTGACGGGCGCCTGATAGTTGCGCCGCCCGTCGCCGGCGCCGACGAGATACTCCCTCAGCCCTTGCAGCGCCGCCGCTTCCTGCTCGTCGCCCCAAAGCCCGTCGAGCGCGGCATCGTAATGCTCGAGCGGAGCGCGAAACGCCTCGATCGACAGCGCGAACACCTTGTGCGCCATTTGAATGCGGCGACGCGCGGCGAGGGCGGCGTCGGCGACCAACGCCGCCGCGCAGGGCGAGCCGTTGATCAGCGATCCCCGCTCCTTGACCTCCAGGTCGAAGCGCGTCGAAAGCGCGGCGAATAGCGGATAGAGAGCCAAGATCTCGCCGGCGCCCCCCTGGCCCTGCGACGGCACGATCGGCATCGGCCCGCCGTCCAGCATGGCAGCGACAGCTTCAGCGATGCGCGGCGAAGTGGCGGCGTTGCCCTCGATGAAATTGGTGAGGCGGGCAAGAACGATCGCCCTGACCACACGCTCCGGCAGCGGCTCGCCAAACGAAGTCGCGGCCGCGAACGCCTTGATGCGCGCGTGACGGTCCCGTTCGTCACGCTCGAGCTTCCGGCTCGCCAGTTCGCCCATCGCGGTGGTGACGCCGTAGATGATCGGTGGCGGCTCGGATTCGATAAGACGCAGGAACGAGGCGCGGCACGCGGCGATCCGCTGCAAGGCCTTGTCGCTGATCCGCACCCCCTCCTTGCGCCAGGCGACACGAAACACAGTATCGAGGTTGATGTCGCCCCGCGCCGTCAGCTCAATCGTCATGCTTCACACAGTTCGGAGGGGATCATCAGGGTCACGCCGGGTGGCAATGCGGAGCTAGTAGAGCGGCTCCTCGAACAGCGTCTTGTCGCCGTCCATCAGCGCCTTGATCTGCGGGGTGCCGTCGCCGGCGATGGCGACACGGACGGCGAACGGCCGCACCCGCATGTCGCTCTGGATCGCCATGCCCTCGCCTTCCGGCAGATAGAAGCGCTCGATGCCGTAGTCCGGAGTGATCGATGCGCCCTCTTCGCGCAGGCCCCAACCGTCGTTGATATGTCCGACGATATCGGCTTCGTCCGCGGCGGCCGGCGCTGGCGCGGCGCCAAACCAGGCCGTTGTCGGTTGCCAATAGCCGTCTGCGCCCTTTTTCAGCCGGACCACGATCGAGGTGTCGTCGCTCACGAGTTTGTCGGCCGGGATGTTGGCTATCAGCTTTACCGGGATGCGCGATATCTCGTAGCCCAGGAAAATATAGTCGCCACGCAAGAGGTCGCGCGGATCGATTGGCTCGACCTTCAAAAGCACCTGCTTGCCGTCGCGCAGGATCGCCGCCCGCCCGGCGATGATCCAGCCGAGGAAGCCGATCTGGACGAGCGCCAGCAGCAGCGCCGAGATGATCAGTCTTTTGCCGGTCATCATGCAAGGGCTCCTTCGCTGCGCGGCGTGTTCATGCGCTTTTCGACGCGGATGATGACCAGCGCCATTGTGCCGAGTAGCAGCGCGGCGGCCAGGAAGAAGCCGGCGGTGCCGAGCATCGACTGCAGCATCACCACATAGATGATGGCGAGCTCGAAGGCGAAGCCGGCATAGGCGACCCAGCGCAGACCCCTGCTCTCGCGGCCGCCCAGCATGATCGCAGCGACGATGGCGGCGAGCGCCACCGCCGAGGCAATGGCGAAGGCGCCATTGTAGCTCGCCTCGTCGGCCAGTTCGAACTGGACCATCGCCATGCCGGTGAGGAAACCGATCAGCGCGTGCAGGGGCAGACGGCCGCCGAGTTGCACGATCCTGTCGATCGGCTCGGCGGCGAAGACCGCGGCTGCAAAAAGCAGCGCCGAAACGAGCGCCAGCGGAACCGACACCTGCAGCGTGTTGTGATCCATCGACAGCAGCACGAGATAGAACAGGACCGACAGGATGATCAGGTGCCGCGCCGCCTGGCTGCGGGTCCAGAACGAAATCGCGAACAGCACCAGCACAATGGCCGGGAAGAGATGGGGAAATTCCGAGCGCCGGAAAAAGCCGCCCCATTTGAGGAGCAGCCAGGCGTCGGCGATGCCGACGGAAACGACAGTGAGCGGGTTCGAGCGTAGCGCGACCGCTGCCAGCGCCGTGCCGGCGCCCCACGTGAGCAGCGCCGAGGCCTCGTCGCCGGTCAGATGATACATCTGGCCGATCAGCGCGATCGATCCGCCGAAGGCCGCCGCCGCCACGATCCACAGCGCCTCGCCTATGGCCGCGTGGTCGCGTGTCTTCAGCACCGCGCCGCCGACATAACCAGCCAGGATGGCGGTGAACAGCGCCGCGACGCGGACCAGGCGCGGAATGGCTTCCCAGTTGGCTGCGACGAAGATCAGGATCGCGGCGCCGAACAGCAGCGCCGCCATCATCGCCAGGATCGACCCGAAGCTCAGCGACTTGCGCTCGTTGGCCTCGATATCGCGCACCAGCGCCTCGGCCGTCGGCGCGTCGATCAGGCCGGTCTGCCGCCATCGGGCGATGTCTGACCTGACCCGCGAAGCATAGCTCGCCATTTTCTTTTCCCCCTGCCCTCGGTCTTTTATTCAGCCCACCCGGTCAAACCGTTGACGCTACGGCATTTTCCGATTCGGGTTTCTTTATGTCGAAGCCGTGAACGCGCGTTAATGTTGCATTGCACAATTTGCATTGCTGCCATGCGCCAATGGCACTTTTAAATCGATATGACCCCACCTATTTTCTGTTCGTACACAAACGGAATGATCCGAACGAAAGACGAAACGAGCACTACCATGAACCTGATCCGCAACTACCGCAACTGGCGCCGCTACCGGGACACCGTCTCCGAGCTGAGCCGCCTGTCGAACCGTGAACTGACCGACCTCGGCATCAGCCGCAGCGACATCCACTACGTCGCTCGCAAGGCGGTCTAATCCTCTTCGGACCGCGAATGGTCCGAACCAGTTTTGAAGAAGAGAACGACAATGAACCTGATCCGCAACTATCGTAACTGGCGCGTTTATCGCGATACGGTTACCGAGCTGGGTCGTCTGTCGAATCGCCAGCTCCATGATCTCGGCATCGTCCGTGACGAGATCAAGATGATCGCCCGCAAGGCGGTCTAAGTACAAGAATTTCGCCAGGGTCGACCTCCTCCCCGACCCTGACGGATACGGCCAACCCTTACCTCCTCCCAAGGGTTGACCACTGAAACGGCGCCCGCCGGACCTCCTCCCCCGGCGGGCGTTGTTCCCGAAGCGAACGCAGTTCGTCTTCCAAAGGTTTCGCCCCTTTTCAAACGGCGAAAGGAATTTCGTCAGAGCCGACCTCCTCCCCGGCGATGACGAATACGGTCGATCTTCACCTCCTCCCGAGGATCGACCCCCAAAACGACACCCGCCGGACCTCCTCCCCCGGCGGGTGTTGTGTTTCTGAGGCCGGCTTTGCCGCACTTCGGCCCGCCATCGGCCCTTTCCAGTCCTTCGCGCCAATTGCAATCGCAGCGACAAGCGATTATTCCGGCGCCCATGAGCAAAAATCCCGTTCACGTCATCGGCGGCGGCCTCGCCGGCTCCGAAGCCGCCTGGCAGATCGCTGAGGCCGGCGTTCCGGTCGTGCTGCATGAGATGCGGCCCGTCCGCGGCACCGATGCGCACAAGACCGATGGCCTGGCCGAGCTCGTCTGTTCCAACTCCTTCCGTTCCGACGATGCCGAAACCAACGCGGTCGGCCTGCTCCATGCCGAGATGCGGCTTGCCGGCTCGCTGATCATGAGCGCCGGCGACGCGCACCAGGTGCCGGCCGGCGGCGCGCTGGCCGTCGACCGAGACGGGTTTTCCGAGGCGGTGACCCGAAAGATCGAGGCGCACCCGCTGATCACCATCGAGCGCGAGGAAGTGCCGGGCCTGCCGCCGGCGGACTGGGATGAGGCGATCATCGCCACCGGTCCGCTGACCGCGCCTTCGCTTGCCCAGTCGATCGCGCAGGCGACCGGCGCCGATGCGCTCGCCTTCTTCGATGCGATCGCGCCGATCGTGCATTTCGACACGATCGACATGAACACCTGCTGGTTCCAGTCGCGCTACGACAAGGTCGGCCCCGGCGGCACCGGCAAGGACTACATCAACTGCCCGATGGACAAGGACCAGTATCTCGCCTTCGTCCAGGCGCTGGTCGACGGCCAGAAGACCGAGTTCAAAGAATGGGAAGGCACGCCCTATTTCGACGGTTGCCTGCCGATCGAGGTGATGGCCGAGCGTGGCGTCGAGACGCTGCGCCACGGACCGATGAAGCCGATGGGGCTGACCAACGTCCACAATCCATCGGTGAAGGCGTATGCCGTCGTCCAGCTGCGCCAGGACAATGCACTGGGCACGCTCTACAATATGGTCGGCTTCCAGACCAAGCTGAAGCATGCCGAGCAGGTGCGCGTGTTCCGCACCATTCCAGGCTTGGAAAACGCCGACTTTGCCCGCCTCGGCGGCCTGCACCGCAACACCTACATCAACTCGCCGACGCTGCTCGATGCCTCGCTGCAGCTGAAGTCACGGCCGGGCCTGCGCTTTGCCGGCCAGATCACCGGCTGCGAGGGCTATGTCGAGAGCGCCGCGATCGGCCTGCTCGCCGGCCGTTTCGCCGCTGCCGAAAGGCTCGGCCATCAGGCCGCGCCGCCGCCACTCACCACCGCCTTCGGCGCGCTGCTCAACCACATTACCGGCGGCCACATCGTCTCCGACGACGAGCCCGGTAAACGCTCCTTCCAGCCGATGAACGTCAATTTCGGCCTGTTCCCGCCGGTCGAGGCACCGAAGTCCGACGGCAAGCGGCTGCGAGGCAAGGACAAGATCGTCGCCAAGCGGCGCGCCATCACGGCGCGCGCGCTGGCCGATTGCAGGCAATGGCTGGGGTTGCCCGTGCGGGCCGAAGCGGCGGAGTAATCGGTGACTGACGTCATCTGGCAGGACATCGCGTTCCAATTTGAGCCAGATGTCGCGCATACGGTAGCGAAAGCGTGGTCGTGGCTTTTGCCAGAGCCTTGGACCCCACTTGTCTGCTCAATGGTGGGAGGCATGTTTGTCGAGCGACCCAACAATGAGGTTCATTGGCTAGACACCGGAACCGGTTTGGTCGAGCGGGTGGCTCGCAATCGGACACTTTTTGATGAGATGATCCGAATCTCTCATGATCTCGTTGACGAGTGGTTCCTGCCACCGCTTGTGGGACGCCTTCATGCCGCGGGCAAGAAGCCTAAGGTGGGAGAATGCTACGGCTTTACCATCTTGCCAGTCTTCGCCAAGGGCAAATTCGACGTCGAGAACATGTTCGTAGTTCCAGTCAGCGAGCAGTTCATCGGCATGGCCGAGGTTCATCGCCAGATTAACGAATTGCCCGACGGCTCACCGGTGCGGATCAAGGTCGTCGATTAGGCTGGTAAGCTACTCCGCCGGCTCAGCGGCCGCACTAGGCAACCCGGGCTTCCCCGCCTCTCCCGGATTCCTCCGCACGTAAGCTGCCTTCAGCGTCTCCGACGTGTCGCGCGAACCATCATGGCTCCAGCCCGGCGGCTGGATGAGATAGTTGAATCGTTGGCGCAGGGAGAGACCCGGCATCAGCGCGTCCTTGAACATGCCGATCCATTCGTGGAAGGCCACTTTCAGCGGGTTGAAGGTGCCGATGTTCTTGACGATGCCGTAGCGCGGCCGGTCCTCCTCCAGTTCCTCGACGAACGTGCCGAACATCCGGTCCCAGATGATCAGCGTGCCGGCATAGTTGGCGTCCAGATAGCGCGGATTGGTGGCGTGGTGGACGCGGTGATGCGAGGGCGTGTTGAAGATGAACTCGAACCAGTCCCACATCTTGCCGATCGCCTCGGTGTGAATCCAGAACTGCCAGACCAGGTTGAAGCCGAAGGTGAAGGCGATCACCGCCGGATGGAAGCCGAGCAGCACCAGCGGCGCCTGCAGCACGAACATGAAGGTGAAAAGCCCGGTCCAGCTTTGCCTCAGCGCCGTCGAGAGATTGTAGTGCTGGCTGGAATGGTGATTGACATGCTCGGCCCACACCCAGCGCACCCGGTGCGCGATGCGGTGGTAGACATAGTAGCGCAAATCGTCGAGCAGGAAGGCGGCGAGGAACACCCAGACCGACAGGCCGAGATTGAAGAAGCGGAACTGCCAAAGCCAAAGCAGCGCCCAGTAGGACACAACACCGAGCAGCAGCCCTGCAACGACGTTGCCGGTGCCCATCATCAGGCTGGTCAGCGTGTCGCGCGTCTCGAACGATCCCCTGGCGCGGCCTGTGCGCACCAGCCAGAGCTCGATCAGGATGGCGGCGACGAAGAACGGGATGGCGAGCTGGGTGACCTGCGGAAAATTGTAGTCGTCCATCACGCGGCCTCCCGGGTCCGATCATGGTCCTGCAATGCAGCCGCCACAGCTTTGGCGTCGGCCTCATCGGCAAAGGCGAACCGGCCGCCCTGCCAGGTGAAGTCGTTTGGCCTGATGGAGATCGAAAGCTGATCGTCGACGGTCAGGGCCAAGATGTCGCGCGGCGTGACGATGCGCGTCAGGAAGCAATCGCCGATGCTGCTGACGATGCCGGCGCGCGCCGGCCCGAGTTCGAGGA
>NZ_RZOF01000104.1:0-17214 GCF_003998955.1 Mesorhizobium sp. M4B.F.Ca.ET.017.02.2.1
CGCCGCTTTTCGTCGCCACCTGGTATACGCTCGCGGTCGTCATCCTCACCGGTCTCGGCGCGCTTGGCGGCCGGTTTTTCGTGCGCTGGTAGCGGCGCATACCGATCCTTAATCATGCCGGCAATTGTTTGCCGGTTGGCATCGCCGCTTCCGTCCCCCATGCAACCTTTCCTTAAAATCGATCCGCGAGGGTTGCATCGACGTGCAATTGCGCATTGGGGTGGAACGCGTTGTGACGCGGTGGAATTGGAAGGGCCCGCGGGCCGGCAGATACGCGGCATTGATCCTGATGGCGGTTGGCCTTGTCGCCGCCGCGGCTTCGATGCTGTCGTCGCGCCTCGATCTCAGCGCCGAGACGCTCAAGCTCAGCCTGCAGGTATCGGACGCCATGATCGCGGCGTCGCTGTTTCTTGCCGCCTTCTTCATCCGCCAGATCGTCGACGACCGCCGCCAGATCGCCGAGAGCGAGCAGCGCTTCCGCCGCGCCATGGAGGATTCGGCGATCGGCGTCGCCATCGTTGGGCTCGACGGCCGCATCGTGCAGACCAATCCGGCCTTTGCCGCCATGCTCGACTACAGCCGCGAGGAAATCGAGGCGCTGACCTTTTTCCAGATCACCCATCCCGACGACCTGCAGATCGGCCGGGAAACCATGGTGAGCCTGAAGGAAGGCAAGATCGATTCGTTTCACTTCGAAAAGCGATATCTCAAGAAGGATGGGACACCGGTATGGGCGCAACTTGCCGGCTCGGTGATCCGCGACGCCGACAGCGGCCGGCCGCTCTACCTGGTGTCGCAGATCGAGGACATCGACGCCCGCAAGAAGTCCGAGGCGCGCATCGCGGAGGCCGAAACGCGCTGGAATTTCGCGCTGGCCAGCGCCGGTCAGGGCGTCTGGGACTTCGATCTGCGCAAGGGCGGCACCACCTATTCCGCCACCTGGGTGAAGCTGCTCGGTTACGCCGATGGCGAGCTGGACGGCGATCCCGATCGCTGGCTGACGATGATCCACCCGGATGACCGTGCGGTCGTGGCCGATGCCGATCGCGCTCATCTCGCCGGCGAGACGCCCTTTTTCGAGGCCGAGTACCGCATGCGCCACAAGGATGGCCGTTGGATATGGATCCTCGACCGCGGCAAGGCCCTGGAGCGTGACGGCGATGGGCGGCTGACCCGGGCCATCGGCAGCCATACCGACATCACCCAGCGCAAGGAGGCCGAGGCGCGGCTCATCGTCTCGGCGGCGATGCTGGCCGACGAAAAGGAACGGCTGAAAGTTACGCTGCAGTCGATCGGCGACGCCGTCATCTGCACGGATGCGGCCAATCGCGTCACCTTCATGAACCCGGTCGCGGAAAAGCTGACCGGCATCGCGGCCGGCGAGGCGCTCGGCAAGACGCTCGGCCATGTCTACTGGGCCGTCGACGAGGAAACCGGACAGCGGATCGGCGTGGCCCGGCCTTCGGCCGGCAGCCCGAGCCCCACCGACCAGAACAGCCGCGCGGTGCTTATCCGGCGCGACGAGACGCGCTGCAGCATCCGGCAGGTGGTGTCGCCCATCATGAACGAGCGCGCCGAGTTCGGCGGGCTGGTCATCGTCTTCCAGGATTTCACCGATGCGCGCGCCCTGCAGCGCCAGCTCGCCCATGCGGCTGCGCATGACGCGCTCACCGGCCTTGCGAACCGCTCCAATTTCATCCGTGTCATGGAGGAGATGGTCGATCACGGCGGCAAAGTCGGCACGACAGGATCCGCCGGCGGCGGCGAGCATCAGTTCATGTTCATCGACCTCGATCATTTCAAGCAGGTCAACGACACCGGCGGTCACGCCGCCGGCGACGCCCTGCTGAAGCAGGTCGCCAATGCCATCCGTCGCGTGATCGGCCCCGATGATATCGTCGCCCGCCTCGGCGGCGACGAATTCGCCGTCATCCTGAAGTCAGGCTCGGCCGCCAGCGGCGAGATCGCGGCGCGCTCGATCATCGATGCGATCCGCGGCCTGAATTTCACCTGGGACGGCCGGCCGCATTCGATCGGCGCCAGCATCGGGCTCGCCCCGATCCGCCCCGGCTGCGGCGCGGTGGACGAGATCATCGCGCGGGCCGACGCCGCCTGCTATGCCGCCAAGGCCGCCGGGCGAGGCTGCGTTTCCATGGCGCCGGACGAGGAAACCCAAGACGGACAGGCGGAAACGCCCAAGCCGTTCGCCGCGGCGTCCTGAGGAGCGCCGGGCTCTCAGGCAATCCGGCGGCCTGGAATTGCCCTAGCGCGTCGGGACCGGATGCTCGCCGCGATAATCGTAGAAGCCGCGGCCGGTCTTGCGGCCGAGCCAGCCGGCTTCGACATATTTCACCAGGAGCGGGCAGGGGCGGTATTTCGAATCCGACAGGCCCTCATGCAGCACCTGCATGATCGACAGGCACGTGTCCAGGCCGATGAAGTCCGCCAGCTGCAGCGGCCCCATCGGATGGTTCGCGCCGAGCTTCATGGCGGTGTCGATCGCGTCGACCGTGCCGACGCCCTCATAGAGCGTGTAGATCGCCTCGTTGATCATCGGCAGCAGGATGCGGTTGACGATGAAGGCGGGGAAATCCTCGGAGACGGTCACCGTCTTGTCGAGATGCCTCACATAGGCCTTGGCGGCCTCGAAGGTCTGGTCCTCGGTGGCGATGCCGCGCACCAGCTCGACCAGCTTCATCACCGGAACCGGGTTCATGAAATGTATGCCGATGAAGCGCTCAGGCCGGTCGGTCTGCGCGGCCAGCCGGGTGATCGAGATCGACGAGGTGTTCGTCGCCAGGATCGCCTCGGGGTTGAGCTGCGGGCAGAGCTGGGCGTAGATCTTGCGCTTGACCGTCTCGTCCTCGGTGGCCGCCTCGATCACCAGATCGGCGCCGGCCAGATCGGCCATCGCGGCGGCCGCCGAAATACGTCCCATCGCCTCGTTGCGGGCCTTCTCCTCGAGCTTGCCGGAGCCGACCTGGCGCGCCATGTTGCCGCTGATGGTGGCGATGCCCTTCTCGATGCGGTCGGGCGAAATATCGTAGATCAGCACCTTGTAACCGGATAGCGCCGAGACATGGGCGATGCCGCCACCCATCTGCCCCGCGCCGACGATGCCGATCGTCTCGATCTTGCTCATAACAGCGATCCCGTCGAAAAAGGCCTTTGCGGCCTGCTTTTTGTGCGGTGCAAACTAAAAGGGCGGGGCGACTTCGTCTACCCCGCCCTTCACAATTTAATACGCTTCCGCAGAGAGCGTCAAAGCGCCTTTTGCAGTTCCGGCAGGATGACGAAGAGATCGCCGACGAGGCCGTAGTCGGCGACCTGGAAGATCGGCGCCTCCTCGTCCTTGTTGATGGCGACGATGACCTTGGAATCCTTCATGCCGGCGAGGTGCTGGATGGCGCCGGAAATGCCGACGGCGATGTAGAGGTCGGGAGCGACCACCTTGCCGGTCTGGCCGACCTGCCAGTCATTCGGCGCGTAGCCGGCATCGACCGCGGCTCGGGAAGCGCCAACCGCGGCGCCGAGCTTGTCGGCGACCGGCAGGATGACCTCCTGGAACTTTTCCGAGGAACCAAGCGCGCGGCCGCCGGAGATGATGATCTTGGCCGAGGTCAGCTCCGGACGGTCGGTCTCGGAAAGCTTGTTCTCGACGAAGGAGGACAGACCCGGATTGGCCGCAGCGCTGACCGTCTCGACCGAAGCCGAGCCGCCCTCGGGCGCCGCCTGGAAGGAGGCGGTGCGCACCGTGATGACCTTCTTGGCGTCGGTTGCCTGCACCGTCTGGATGGCGTTGCCAGCATAGATCGGACGCTTGAAGGTGTCGGGCGAGACGACTTCGATGATCTCGGACACCTGCGCGACGTCGAGCAGGGCGGCGACGCGCGGCGCGACGTTCTTGCCCGCCGAGGTCGCCGGCGCAATGATCGTGTCATAGGAACCGGCGAGCGAAACCACGAGCGCGGCGAGCGGCTCGGCAAGGCGCTCGGACAGTTCGTCGGCCTCGGCGAGCAGCACCTTGCCGACGCCCTTGAGCTTGGCGGCGGCGTCGGCGGCAGCCTTGGCGCCCTTGCCGGCAACCAGCACATGCACGTCCGAACCGATCTGCAGCGCCGCCGACAGCGCCTTGGCGGTCTGGTCGGAAAGGCTGGCGTTGTCGTGTTCTGCGATTAGGAGAATAGCCATTTTCGTGTTCCTTTCCCGATCGCTTACAGCACGCCGGCTTCGTTCTTGAGCTTCTCGACCAGCTCGGCGACGCTCTTGACCTTGACGCCCGCCTTGCGGCCGCCGGGTTCCTCGGTCTTGATCACCTTGAGGCGCGGCTTGACGTCGGCGCCGTAATCGGCCGGGCTCTTCTCGTCGAGCGGCTTCTTCTTGGCCTTCATGATGTTGGGCAGCGAGGCGTAGCGCGGCTGGTTCAGGCGAAGGTCGGCGGTGACGATCGCCGGCATCCTCAGCTCCACCGTCTGCAGGCCGCCATCGACCTCGCGCGTCACCTTGGCATGATCGCCGGCGAGCTCGACCTTGGAGGCGAAAGTGCCCTGAGCCCAGCCGAGCAGGGCCGCCAGCATCTGGCCGGTCTGGTTGCTATCGTCGTCGATCGCCTGCTTGCCGAGGATGACGAGGCCGGGCTGCTCGGCGTCGACCACGCCCTTCAGCACCTTGGCGACGCCGAGCGGCTCGGTTTGCTCTTCGGTCTTGACCAGGATGGCGCGGTCGGCGCCCATGGCCAGCGCGGTGCGCAGCGTTTCCTGCGCCTGCTGCGGGCCGATCGAGACGACGATGATCTCTTCCGCCTTGCCGCCTTCCTTCAGCCGGATCGCCTCCTCGACCGCGATCTCGTCGAACGGGTTCATCGCCATCTTCACATTGGCAAGCTCGACCGCCGAACCGTCCGACTTCACCCGGACCTTCACGTTGGCATCCACAACCCGCTTCACGGGCACAAGGATCTTCATTTTCCTGTCACCTCTTTCAAGATTTTGGGCGCGCTATAGCAGCGCGCGCCGGGTCAGAGTTGTCGAAAGCCGACATTCCAGACGGAATTCTGGACTTCATCCGCCGTTGCGGTGGCGTTTCCGTAGTGGCGGGAATCGGGCGCGTCAATATCCGCGACGCACTCAAATCGGTTCAGTCCTGGCTTGAAGCGGCTCCTCGACCCCACTGTGGCGCGGGCTGCGCCGGAGCTGGAGCGCTGGCGGCTGGTTCGGTCGGGACGGGCGCCTGCTCGACGTCTGGCGCAGGTTCGGGTTCCCCATCCGCGCCGGCGAGCAGCGGCACGCCGCGGTTGCGCAGGACGAGCACCAGAACGGAGCCGGCGATGATGCCGCCGATGTGGCAGGCCCAGGAAACCTGGTCCTCGCCGCCGGCGGCGAACATGACGATCTGGAAGACGATCCACAGGATCAGCGGGATAAAGGCCGGGATGCGCAAGGGAATGCGGGCGAAGGCGAGCACCCAGACCTTCACCCTTGGGTAGAGGATCAGATAGGCGGCGACGACGCCGGCAATGGCGCCGGAGGCGCCGATCAGCGGCACCTGCGAATCCCAGGCCACCAACCCTTGGAAGAAGGCGCCGGCAATGGCGCAGGCGAGGTAGAAGATCAAATAGCGGATATGGCCGAGGGCGTCCTCGACATTGTCGCCGAACACCCACAGGAACAGCATGTTGCCGCCGAGGTGGAAGATATCGGCGTGCAGGAAGGAATAGGTCAGGTAGCTCAGGCTCTCCGGGATGACGACGAATTCGGGCGAAAGCTCGACCCTGTCATGGACGACGGAGGGGATGAAACCGAGGCCGAGCACCGCGGCATTGGTGAAATCCTCGCCGCCGAGCGTGGTGGCGAAATAGACGAGCACGTTGGCGACGATCAGGCCGATCGTCACATATTGCAGGTGGATGTGACGCAGCCTGTTGGTGTCGTATAGCGGGATGAACATGAGACCCTGGCCCTTCCGCTTCCACGTGGAGTCAGCGGTTCTTGCCCGGAACCCATAACACGTCGGCCTTTCCATTGTCATTGACCGCACGGGCGGCGACGAACAGAAAGTCGGAGACGCGGTTGATGTACTTGATCGCCTCGCGGTTGACCGGCTCGCCGGGGTCCTGCGCCAGCGCCACCATGATCCGCTCGGCCCGCCGCGCCACCGTGCGGGCAAGGTGAAGTGCGGCCGCCGCCGGCGTGCCGCCGTTCAGCACGAAGGATTTGAGCGGCTGCAGCTCCTTGTTGAGGAGGTCGATGTCCTTCTCGACGCGATCGGTCTGCGAGGCGACGATACGCAACGGCTCATAGCCGAGCGGCTTGCCGTCATCCGGCACGGCGAGATCGGCGCCGAGATCGAAAAGGTCGTTCTGGATACGCGACAGCATGGCGTCGATCGAGGGATGGCCGTCAACGGTGTGGATGCGGGCCATGCCGATGCAGGCATTGGCCTCGTCGACCGTGCCGTAGGCGTCGATGCGCAGGTCGGATTTCAGCCGCCGCTCGCCGGTGCCGAGGCCGGTGGTGCCGTCATCGCCGGTGCGGGTGTAGATCTTGTTGAGCTTGACCAAGCGCTGCCCTCCCGAGAGCAATTCCAGGAAAAGTGCGTAGCGGTTTTCCGTCCGGAATTGCGTCAAAACAAATAGATAGAGCGGGTCAGCGATTCTATGAAAAGCTGAACCGCTCGATCGACCGATACCCTCACTTGCGGGTGAAATACACCGCCAGCATGATCAGCACCAAGGCGATGAACTGCAACAGCACGCGCGCTTGCATCAGCTTGTTCGAGGTCATGCTGGAGCCGCCGCGCAACATGTTGATCAGGCCGCGGATCAGCACGAACACCACGGCGAGCATGACGAGGACGGCGAGGATATTGAAGACGGTTGCCATAGTCTGTTTCCAATCAGTTCCGTTCAGGCCCGTTTGGCAAGCAGGCGATAGAGCATCGACGCCGGCAATATGCGTTTGAGGACCACGCCGATCCTTGCCGGCACCGTTACCACATAGTGTGGGCGCGGGCGCCGCGACAGAAGCGCATGGCGCAAGGCGGTGTGAACCACTTCTGGCCCGGGTTTCAGCCGCGAGACGCTGCCGCCGGCCCTCAGCCTCGCCAGCTGCGCCTCATAGGCGGCGCGATGGACGGAGTGCTCGTGGTCGATGTTCTTCAGGAACCAGAACAGCCCGTTAGAGGCGATCTTCGACGTCACCGGACCCGGCTCGATCAGCGAGACATGGATGCCGCTACCCTCAAGCTCCTGGTGCAGGCACAGCATCAGGCCCTCCAGCGCATGCTTTGAGGCCGAATAGGCGCCGCGAAAGCGGACCGGCGTCAGCCCGAGGATGGAAGAGCAATGGACGAGCCGGCCATGGCCCTGGCGGCGCATCACCGGTACGATGCGGCGGGTGAGGTCGTGCCAGCCGAAGAGATTGGCCTCGAACTGCTCCTTCAGCGCTGAAACCGGCAGGTCCTCGACGGCGCCCGGCTGCGCGTGGGCGCCGTTGTTGAACAACGCGTCTAGCCCTCCGCCGGTGCGCTCCAACACCGAGGCGACCAGCGCCTCGATCGAGGCCGGCTCGCGATAGTCGAGATAGAAGGTCTCGATGCCGTCGGCCTCGAGCGCGGCGATGTCGGCCGGCTTGCGCGCCGTCGCGAACACCCGCCAGCCTTCCGCCTTCAGCGCTCGCGCGCAATGGGCGCCGATGCCGGAAGAGGCGCCGGTGACGATGATGGTGCGCGGCGCGTTCACGGCGTGGTTTGACCTAGGGTTGCCATTTGCCGCATTCACTTCCCATATTCGCGGCGTCGAGACAATCGAAGGGAACGCGGTACGTGTTGCGGAAGATCGTCGCCCTGCGCCGCGTGCTCTATGACGCGATCGGTCATTTCAACACCGATGACGGCTGGGCGATGGCCAGCCATCTGGCGATTACCTCGCTGATGGCGCTGTTTCCGTTCCTGATCTTCGCCACGACCCTGGCGAGCTTCCTCGGGGCGCAGGCCTTCGCCGACACCGCCGTGCACCTCGTCTTCGACACCTGGCCGGAGCAGATCGCCAAGCCGATCGCGCGCGAGGTGCTGAACGTGCTCACCGTCCGGCGCACCGACCTTTTGACCTACGGCGTGCTGCTTGCCGCCTATTTCGCCTCGAACGGCATTGAGGCGCTGCGCACCTCGCTCAACCGCGCCTATCGCGTGTCGGAAACGCGCGGCATCATCTATCGTCGCGTGCAGAGCATCATCTTCGTGCTGATCGCCACCGCCTGCTTCCTGGCGATCAGCGTGCTCCTGGTGTTCGCGCCGCTTTTGGCGCGGCTGGCCGAGGCCCATCTCGATTGGATCAGGCCCTATATGGGCACGATCACGCTATGGCGTTACGTCATCGCCTCGACGGTCATCGTCATCGGCCTGTTCTCGGTGCATTTCTGGCTGCCGGCGGGCAAGCGCCGCCTGCTTTCGATCGTGCCGGGCATCATCTTCACGCTCGCGGCATGGCTGATCGGCTCGACGATCTTCGCCACCTATCTCGACCATTTCTCGTCCTATGTGACGACCTATGCCGGCCTTGCCTCGATCATGATCGCGGTGGTCTTCCTCTACATCGTCTCGGCGATCTTCATCCTCGGCGGCGAACTCAATGCCGCGATCAGCCGCTATCTCGAGGCGCGCGCCCGCGTCAGCTGAGCCTGTTCCGGATCATGTCCTGGCCGCCGCGCGGTCGCCAGGCCGACGCCGAGCGTGGCGATCGCCATGCCGACGATCTGCAGCAGATTGAGATGCTCGCCGAACAGCGCCCAGGCGATGACCGCGGTGACCGCCGGGACCAGGTAGAACAGCGAGGCGACCTTCGACATCTCGCCGTCGCGGATCATTACCATCAACAGGAAGATGGCGCCGATCGAGAGCACCAGCACCAGCCAGGCCATGGCGAAGATCAGCTCGCCGTTGATGGTGACGGTGCGCGTCTCGAGGGCGAGCGAGGCGAGCGCCATCAGCGCGGCGCCGCCGACATACTGCCACATCGTCGCCGTCACCAGATCGCCGCCGGAGGCGAAGCGTTTCTGCCAGACGGTGCCGGCGCTCATGGCCAGCACCGAGATCAGTGAGGCGGTCAGCGTGGCGGCGGTGACGCCGCCGCCAACGGCTCCGAGCTTCGGCCACAGCACGATGACGACGCCGACGAGCCCGACGGCGAGGCCCGTCCAATGGCGCGGCAGGATCGCCTCGCCGAGGAACTTGCCGGCAAGCACCGCCGTAATCAGCGGCTGCAGGCCGACGATCAGCGCCGAAAAGCCGGCGGGCATGCCCCTGTGGATCGCCCAGAACACGGCGCCGAGATAGACGCCGTGCATCAGCACGCCGGCAAGCGCGGCATGGCAGGCCTCGGCTCGGCTCGCCCTCCTCGAGCCGAGCACGATCGTCAGAATTGCGAGCAGGATGGCGGCCAGGACGAAGCGCGCGGCGAGGAAGGTGAAGGGCTCGGCCCAGGGCATGGCATAGCGCGCGCCGATGAAGCCGGTCGCCCACAGGACGACGAAAGAGGCGGGTATGAACCGCTTGATGCTGTGCATGTTCGGGGAAGGGCCTGTTGCTTCGTGAAGAGGTGACTAGCGAGATTGCTCTAATGCCGTTCAATCCGGCAATCAAAACGAAACGATTGATCCATAAGCTCATCCGAATTCAACATAGGGCGCCACGGCAACCGACAAGTTGTCGATGGATCAAGGGGCATGGCGTTCAGCGCGCCATGGGCAGGCATGCTTTTGCATCTCGACACGAGCTGGCTGCTGATGACGGTTGCGACCGTCGCCGTCTTCGGCTTCTTCTTCGGCACCGCGCTTGACGCCATCATGCAGGACGACGGCTTCGGCTCGACCGGCAACACGCTGCTGTTCACGGCCGGCTTCTTCCTCGCGGTGATCGTCGCCAATGAACACGGCATCAGCCTCAGGGACCTCAAGATCGCGGTCGCCTGGGGCCTGGGCGGCGCCTTCACCTTCATCAGCGGCATGGCGCTGATAAAAGCCGGCCTGGCGCGCTGGTGATATTCAGGTGAGGCCGGCCTGCGAACGGCAGGCTCCTGTGCCTGTACGGCGCCGCGCGTCCTGCTGGACGCGCTAAGGACGCCGCACCACTTATGCTAGGCGGCCTGACCTGAATCTCAGCATACCCACCTCGAAGAATCCTAGAGACCGACCAGCCGCCGGACGTCGTCCGGCGACGCGCCGGCTTGCCTGAGCGCGGCGAGGCCGGTGTCGCCAAGGCTCTTCGACAGCTTGCGGCCGTCGGGGCCGAGCACCAGGCGATGGTGGAAATAGGCCGGCCGATCGAGGCCGAGCAGGTCCTGCAGCAGGCGCTGAACGCTGGTCGCTAGGAACAGGTCCTGGCCGCGCACCACATGGCTGATGCCTTGCAGCGCGTCGTCGACGATGACGGCGAGGTGGTAGCTGGTCGGGATGTCGCGTCGCGCCAGGATCACGTCGCCCCAGTCCCGCGGCCGCGCCTCGATGCGCCGCGTGGCCCCGAGCGTCTCATCGCTGAATTCGGTCCACGACAGGTCGCTCGAAACACGCGCCATCGCATTTTCGATATCCAGCCGCCAGGCGAAGGGAGCGTTCTCGGCGATCCGCCGCTTGCGTTCGCTGATCGGCAAGGCCTTGTCCATGGCGGGATAGAGCGGCACGCCATCGGGGTCGCGCGGCCAGTCGCGGCCGCGCTTGTCGCTGTCGGCGATATAGGCCCTGATCTCGCCACGGCTCATGAAGGCAGGGTAGACGAGCTCCTCCGCGACCAGCCGGTCGAGCACCGCCTGGTATTCGGCGAAATGGTCCGACTGGCGGCGCACGGGCCGCTCCCACTCCAGCCCCAGCCATTCCAGGTCGCGATAGATGCCGGCTTCGAATTTCGGCGTGCAGCGCGTCGTGTCGATGTCCTCGATGCGCAGCTGCAGGCGCCCACCCGCCGTCTCCGCCAGCCTCTGGTTGAGCAGCGCCGAATAGGCGTGGCCGAGATGCAGGTCGCCATTCGGGCTCGGCGCGAAGCGGAATGTCAGCAGCGTCATCTCTTTGGCGGCAATCGGGTTGTGCGGCGCTTTCGCCGGTTGCTACTTTGCACGGCCATCAATTGCCACTTCGTGCGCGTCCTGGAAACAAGCAAACATGCAACGTATCGCCAGCCTCGACGACATCGCGCAAGGACTGGACGCGCTCTGCCTGCTCGATCCGCGGCTGGAGAAGGTGCGCGGCATGGCGGGCGAGGTGCCGCTCAGGCTTTCCGAGCCGGGGTTCAGGAGCCTGGCCTCGATCATCGTCTCGCAGCAGGTGTCGCGCGCCAGCGCAGACGCGATCTTCGGCCGGCTGGTGCGGCTGCTTGATCCGCTGACGCCAGAGGCGGTGCTTGCCGCCGGCGAGGACATCTTTCGCGAGGCCGGGCTGTCGCGGCCGAAGCAGCGCGGCCTGATCGCTGTCGCCAGCGCTGTCGCCGAAGGTCTCGACCTCCATCATCTTTGCCGGCTCGATGCCAATGAGGCGATCACGGCGATGACGGCGGTGCCCGGCATCGGTCCGTGGACGGCGGAATGCTACCTGCTGTTCGCCGCCGGCCATCCCGACGTCTTCCCGGCGCGGGACGTCGCGCTGCAGAGCGCGGTCGGCCACGCGCTGGGCATCGACCCGCGTCCGCCGGAGAAAACGCTGATCCGCCTCGCCGAATCATGGAGCCCGTGGCGAGGTGTCGCGTCGCGGCTTTTCTGGGCCTACTACCGTGAGACGCGGGGCAGGGACGCCGCGCCACCGGCGTAAATCCGTAAAAAAGCCCTAAAATCATGCGTTTTTGACATTTCGGGCGCGCGACAATCCGCTTCACATCCCTGTCATGTCGGGCTTACAGTATCCGCGCCGATCGGTTACGGCGCCGCGCATCCGGTTGGATGCGAAAAAGACGCCGTAAGACTTTTGAAGTTGCGCATGATCCTTTCGATTTTCGGGGTCATGCGCGGAGCCAAGGAGGTCAACGACGTGACGGTTGCCGTATCTCCGGATGGGCTTCCAGCACTGGTGCTGAACGCGGACTACCGTCCGCTCAGCTATTACCCGCTGTCGCTCTGGTCATGGCAGGATGCCATCAAGGCGGTGTTCCTCGACCGGGTGAACATCGTCGCCGAGTACGAGCATGCCGTCTCCTCTCCGACCTTCTCGATGAAGCTGCCCAGTGTCGTCAGCCTGAAGGCCTATGTGAAGCCGTCGAGGCATCCGGCCTTCACCCGCTTCAACGTCTTCCTGCGCGACCGTTTCCAGTGCCAGTATTGCGGCACGCCTGACGACCTGACCTTCGATCATGTCATCCCGCGCCATCGCGGCGGCGCCACGACCTGGGAGAATGTCGTTGCCGCCTGCTCGCCCTGCAACCTCAGGAAGGGCGGCATGATGCCGGCGCATGCCAAGATGTGGCCGCTGCAAAAGCCCTATCAGCCGACGGTGCACGACCTGCACAACAACGGCCGCCTGTTCCCACCCAACCATCTGCATGAAAGCTGGATGGATTATCTCTACTGGGATGTCGAACTGGAGCCTTAGAGTTCGGCACAAATCCGCGAGCCCGGCCGTCTGCCGCAGCTTTCTGCGCTTCCGGTGCTCACGTACTTAAGTACGCTCCGCTCCGGTTCTCGAAAGCCGCACCAGCCAATCCGGGCTGGCGAATTTCTGGACGAACTCCGTGTTGCGCTCTTCAATTCAATCCCGCGCGAACGCGCTGCGAAAGGCGACAGCGGCGAGGATGAAGCTGGCGATGGCGTTCCAGCCGGCCAGCGACAGGCCGAGGATGCGCAGCGCCGCCTTGTCGCAGGAGGGCGGTACGAACTTGTCGAGCGCGTCGAGCACGCCCTTGCCGCCGGTGTCGACCGGGCCGGCGCCGGCGGTGCAGTCTGCCGGGCCCTGCCACCAGGCCCATTCGACGCCGGAGTGATAGACGCCGAGATAGAGGCCGTAGAGCATCAGCAGGCCGCCGAGGCCAAGCAGGCCGCGCGTCAGCCACGCCGGCGCCTTGAGCAGCGAGGCGATCACCGCCAGCAGCATCAACGGCGCGCCGATGTAGTAGGGGGTGCGCTGCTCCAGGCAGAGATGGCAAGGGATGTAGCCGCCAATGTACTGGAAGGCGAGCGCCGAGCCGACGGTGGCGGCCATGGCGACGGCGAGAAACAGCGCCGCGCGCGTCCGCTGGCGTCCGGTGTCGGCATTCATGATCGCTGTCATCGAAGGTGGTCCGTTGGCTTGGTCGCTAGAGCATGATGCCGAAAAGTGTGAAGCGCTTTTCGGGCGACATCATGCTCTATCTCTTTGCTTAGGGCCGGATTCAGATTTCAGGTCGATTCGACCTGAAATCATCCGGCTCCAGATTGTTTTGACGCAATTCCGGACGAAAAGCCGCTACGCACTTTTCCTGGAATTGCGCTAGGCGTGGGCGTATCTGACGAGGATATAGAGCAAAATAAGGGCAGCGGCGCCGGCGCCGACGATCATGCCGAGGCGCTTCTCGATGAACTCCTTGATCGGTTCGCCATAGCGGCGCAGCAGCCAGGCCAAGAGCAGGAAGCGGGCGCCGCGCGCGACGATGGCAAGGCCGATGAAAAGCAGCAGATTGACGCCGATGACGCCGGACAGGATCGTCACCACCTTGATCGGCGGCAAATGCGCAGCGCCCGAGGTGATCAGCATCAGGATGATGAAGCCGATGCCGGAAGAAGTCCGCAATGCCTCGAACTCGTCGTACTTGCCGTAGAATTCGAGGATCGGCTTGGCCACCGCCTCGTAGGCGTAGTGGCCGATGAACCAGCCGAAAATGCCGCCCAGCACCGAGGCGACGGTGGCGATCAAGGCATAGCGGTAGGCGCGCTCCGGCTTCGACAGCGCCATCGGCAGATAGAGCACGTCGGCCGGCACCAGGAAGACGGAACTCTCGACGAAGGCGATGAAGGCCAGCCACCATTCGGCCGATTTGCGCGCCGCCAGCGAGAGCGTCCAGTCGTAAAGTCCGCGAAGCATCGGCTCTCCTGTGATTTCGCCGCCCTTCAGGCTCTGCGCCCAGCATGTCGGGCGACATGCATCGGCGCGCCGCTTGTCTAGAAAGATTTTCCGCGCCGCACAATGGCAGCACCTTCACGAAACCGAAAGGTGAAGTTTGGTCGCGGGCAAGATGCGGATCGGGAAACTCGCCAGTTGACGAACAGGCCCGCAACCGTATAGTCCGCGCCCATCCAGGCCGCCCGGCCTGAGCCCCTATGGCGGAATTGGTAGACGCGCTCGACTCAAAATCGAGTTCCGCAAGGAGTGCTGGTTCGATCCCGGCTAGGGGCACCATTGACCGCCAGTCGTTGCAAGACCTTCAAGGACCTGGACTCCCGAGAGGTGCATAGCGAGGTCGAGCAGACCCCGCGGGAGATGTTCCAAGAACCGCACCTGAACGCCCGAGCTTGATCATAGTTGACCGGCTCCGGCGAGGACGGCTTTGTTCCGCTGCAGCAGGCGCGGTTTGCTGGTGGGGTTCTTGTTGTGATGGTATTCTGGTCCTCAAGGGATAGGCCCGGTCGACCGCGATTGTGGTCAACTCGGGCACCACGCTTGGGAGGAACCTCGCGATGGCGCGTTTTGCCCACCTTGCCCTCGTCTTCGCCTTGGGATTGTCGCCTGGAATTGCACTGGCTGGGGAGCCTTTCGTCCCAAGCTGGATCAAAAACGATCCCGCGGCCAAGAAGGTGGCCATCGAGATCGTAGCCGACTGGAACCAGATCGAGCGGTACCGCAGGGACAACATCCGGACCGACATCATCGACTTCAACGGCTACTGGGGCGGCAATCTCACGATCATCGTGCCGGAAGACTGGTCGGTGCAGATCGATTTCATCAATGGCTCCTCGAATTTCTGGCACGGCCTGATGGTGACCAGGGTCTATGCCCAGTCGGAGATGCCAGTGAAGTTGAAGGCCGAGGATGCGATCTGGGGAGCGTACACCACCCCGCTGGAGGGGATCAAAGTCAATGAGAAGCGACAGCTCAACTTTGTTGCGCAGCAGACAGGCAGCTATTTCCTCGCCTGTCCGAGACAGACACACCTGATGGACGGACACTGGATCGGTTTCGAGGTGAGAAGCGAACTCGAGCGGGCCGCGGCAATCGTTCATGAAGACCAATTTCCGCAGGAGCAGCCCCCGGGACGTCCATAGATCCGCGCGAGCAGGCCTGAGCCATGACGCCGTCATGGATTCGCCGCAGCCTGACCGGGCACCGTTGACGGCGGTTTGAGCAGCGGGGACCGGGTGGGGGGCTTGGGGTTGGTCCCCGCTGCCTTGAGCTGCCTTCGCGGGTGGCAGCACAACCAAATGGCGACTGAGCAATGACAGGACCCTGACAGGCGAGCCTTGGGGGCCTGTCAGTCTTACGACGGCTGATGCCGCCCGGGGCCAGCCGGGCGGATGTCTCAAGGTGCGGCCGGGGACGGAGCTTCAAAACGTTGCGACTTCCGTAACCCCAACCGCACACCTGGCCTGACGTACGTGCCCACCCGGTGACGGGTGCCCACCCAATGACCCCAGCGTCAAGCGACAGGTCATTTGTAGCCGATATGGACCGCCGCCAAATCGCCCGCTTGAGCTAGCGCGGATAGACAATTCGGGTCAGCGGGCCTCAGCGCGGTAAAAAGAGGGGGCCGGAATGTCCCGGTGCGGGCAAGACCTGCGGCCGGCAAAACCTACCGCTCCGTGAAAGCACGCGCGAAGGAATCGAGCATTGGCCGGGCGAGATACTCGAAGAAGGTCCGGTCGCCGGTGTTGATGAACGCCTCGACCGGCGTTCCCGGATAAAGCTGTTCCGCTTTCACCCCGGGCGGCAGCTGGTCGGCAATCTTCAGCCTGGCGCGGAAATAGGGCTCGTGCGTCGCCTGGTCGATCAGCCGATCGGCGGAAATCTGCGTCACGGTGGCCGAGACCTCCGGCGTCAGCCGCGTGTTCAAGGCCGCCAACCGGAGCTTCGCCGGCTGACCGACACGCACCTCGTCGATGTCCTTCGGCCGCAGCTTGGCATCGACGATGAGACCCGACGCGGTGGGCAGGATCTCCATGATCTTTTCGCCGGGGGCGATCACGCTGCCCGTGGAATTATAGGTCGACGACACCACGATGCCCGCCGCCGGCGCCTTGATCGTCGTGCGCTGAAGCACCGCCTCGGCGGCGCGCATCTGTTCCTCGATGTCGGCCAGATTGGTGCGAACCTCGTCCAGCTTGGTGAGGGCCTCCTCGACGCGCTGCGTCGTCGCCCGCTCGATCTGCTGCTCGGCTTCGACGATCTGCGTGTTGGCCGCGGCGAGATTGGCTTCCAGCGCTCCGGCCTGGCCGACGAGATCGGCCTGCGAGCGCAGAAGCTGCGAATACTCGGTGCGATTGGTGAGGCCCTGGTCCAGCAGGCTGGTCTTGATGCCAAGCTCCTTCTTCACCACCTCGGCCTGTTGTTGAACGGCCTGCTTTTGGGCGTTCAAGCCAATGACGGACTGGCGATGCATGGCGACACGCTGGGCGAGGATCGCTTGTTCCGAGCGGAAGCGGGCGAGCCTGGCGGCGAATTCCTTCCGCTGTTCCCGCACCAGATTTTCGAAATCCTGCTGGAACGGTGCCGGCGCGGCGCCGGAGATCGGCGCCAGCCCGTCCAGTCCGTCGCGCTCGGCCTCCAGCCGTGCAGCACTCGCCCTGAGCGCGATCGACTGTCTCGTCAGCCGGTTGAGGTCGGCCTGCGCTGCCGTTCGATCAAGCAGGATCAGCGGCTCACCCTGCTCAACGCGGTCGCCTTCATGGACCAGCAACTGATTGATGATGCCGCCCTCGGAATGCTGGATGAGGATGTTGCCGCCGGTCGCCGCGATCGTGCCCTGCGTGATCACCGCGCCGGAGAGCGGCGCGCTCACGGCCCAATAGCCAAAGCAGCCGGCCAGCAGCGCTGTCGCCGCGTAGCCGGTCAAGGCCACGCGCCGGAAGTCGGTGCGGGGCTGCGTTTCGAGGGTGAGGCGCCCGGCGGCCATGGCTAGGACCCGAAGCGGATGCTGTGCGGACGGATCGTCGGCGCGAAGGATCCGGTCACCACCGTGTTCGGCTGCGCGGCCGGGCCCTTGCCGGTCACCGGCTGCCGCAGCACCTCGCCGCTCGGACCAAAAGCCTCGATCACACCGCCGCGCAAGAGCATCACG
>NZ_RZOF01000105.1:0-17040 GCF_003998955.1 Mesorhizobium sp. M4B.F.Ca.ET.017.02.2.1
GTCATCTCGCTCGGCTTGACCACCGCCGTGCAGCCGGCGGCGAGCGCGAAGGGCAGTTTCTGGCTGACGATCAGGAAGGGGAAATTCCACGGCGTGATGATCGAGACGACGCCGATCGGCTCGCGCAGCACGACGCCGAGCATCGCGTCGCCGAGATTGGCATAGCTCTCGCCATGCAGCGTGCGGGCGAGCGAGGCGGCATAGCGCCAGATGTCGACGGCGCCGCCGATCTCGCCGCGCGCCTGGGCGATCGGCTTGCCGGATTCCAGCGCGTCGAGCCTGGCAATCTCTTCCAGTCGGACCTCGATCAGGTCGGCCGCCTTGAGCAGGATGGCAGCGCGCTCGGAGGCCTTCATGCGTGGCCAGGGGCCGGCCTCGAAGGCCCTGTGCGCGGCGGCCACCGCGGCCTCGACTTCCGCCTCGCCGGCCTGCGCATAGAGCGAGACGGCGAAGCCATGACCGGGACTCTTGCGCTCCAGCGAGCGGCCGTCGCGGGCCTCGACATGCTTGCCGTCGATCAGCAGCTTGTAGGTCTTCGGCGCCGCGGACGCCTCGGCCGGCATGGTAATCTTGAGGGGTGCGTTCATCGGATTCCTCTAGGACCTCGAAAAGGCCGGCTTCTGCTTGGCCTTGAAGGCATCGACGCCGGCCTTGAGGTCGCCGGTCAGCGCGATGAAGCCGCTGGCCAGCGCTTCCGTGGCTGCAGCACTCTCCTCGCCTTCGGCGACCGCGATCATCAGCTTGGCGGCTTCGGTCGCCAGCGGCCCGCGCTCGGCGATTTTTTCTCCCCATGTCCTGGCCTCGGCGAGCGCCTTGCCGGTCTCGACGACGCGGTCGACAACGCCGAGCGCAAGCGCTTCGCTCGCCAGCAGGACTTCGCCTCCAATGGTCATGCGCCGCACCGCCTGCGCGCCGAAGCGGCGCACGGCGCGCTGCGTGCCAGACCAGCCGGGAACGACGCCGATCGAGGTTTCGGGAAAGCCGAGCTTCACCTGTGTCTCCGCGACGCGGAAATCGCAGGCCACCGCCAGCTCCAGGCCGCCGCCCAGGGCATGGCCGGACAGCACCGCGATGGTCGGCTGCCGGAGCCGTGCCAGCCGGTCGAAGACACGGTGGCCATAGCGGACCCATTGCACCTGGAAATCGGCGGCGCTCAATTGCGCCCAGGCCTCGACGTCGCCGCCGGCGCAAAAGCCCTTGCCTTCGCCACGGACGAGCACGACACGCACGCCTTCGGCCAGCTCCGCCTCGTCGAGCGCCGCTTCGAGCGCGCGCAGCATCGGAATGTCCAGCGCGTTGAACTTTTCCGGCCGGCGCAGCGTGACGATGCCGATGGCGCCGTCCTGTTCGAAGCTGACGAGACGATCAGCCATGCGCGCCTCCGAGCGAAGCGCCGCCATTCAGCGATAGGCCGATCGGCCGATCCTGGTAGAGCGACGCCGGCGTCACCTTGAGGTCATTGGCAATGCCGAGCGGAATGTCGGCCTGCGCCAACACATCGCGCTCGAGATCGATGCCGGGCGCCAGCTCGGTCACCATCAACCCGTCGGGCGTCAGCTTCATCACGCAGCGCTCGGTGACATAGGTGATGTCCTGCCCTTGCGCGACCGCGCGCTTGCCGGAGAAGGAGATGTGCTCGACCTCTTCGACGACCTTCTTGACCTTGCCTTCCTGGTCGATGCGGATGCAGCCGTCAGCCAGCGACAGCTTGGCGCCGGCGTTGAAGAAGCCGGAGAAGACGATCTTCTTCGCCCGCGAGGTGATGTCGACGAACCCGCCGGCGCCGGCGGTGACATGCGGCCGCGCCGAAAGCTTCGAGACATTGACCGAGCCATGGCGGTCGATCTGCAGGAAGGACAAGAGCGAGGCGTCGAAGCCGCCGGCCTGGAAGTAGATGAACTGGTGCGGCGAGGGCATGATCGCCTCGGCATTGGAGGCGCAGCCGAACTTGAAGTCGAGCAGCGGCACGCCGCCTACGGCGCCCTGCTCGATCACCCAGGTGACCTTGCCGTGCTGGCCTTCCTCCAGAAGGATGCGCGGCACGTTGGCGGAGATGCCGAAGCCGATGTTGACAGCCATGCCGTCGCGCAACTCCATGGCGACGCGGCGCGCGATCACCTTCTGGACGTTCATCTCCGCGTTGCGGAAGGTCGACAGCGGCCGGAAGATCTCGCCGGAGATCGCCGGATCGTAAGGGGTCAGCGTCGTCTGCAGCTGATCGGGCGCGACGACGATGTGGTCGACGAGCACCCCAGGCACACGGACGTCGTGCGGCTTCAGCGTGCCATTCTCGACGACGCGTTTGACCTGCGCGATGACGGCGCCGCCATTGTTGCGGGCGGCGAGAGCCTGCTCCAGCCCGCCGAGATAGGCGCCTTCGTGCTCATAGGTGAGGTTGCCGCGCTCGTCGGCGGTGGTGGCGCGGATGATCGAGACGTTGGGAACGATGGCGCGGAAATAGAGCCATTCCTCGCCGTCGAACTGCTGCACCGATACGATCGGCTCGCTGGCCGCCGCGTTCATGGCGCAGCCCTGGTGGCGGGGATCGGCGAAAGTGTCGAGACCAACCTTGGTCAGCACCCCCGGCCGCTTGGCGGCGGCCTCGCGGTGCATGTCGAACAGGATGCCGGACGGCACATTGTAGGCCGCGACCGAATTGTCGCCGATCATCTTCCAGATCTGCGGCGGCTCGGCGGAGGACGGCCCGGAAGGGTAGGAGCCGCAAAGCGTGCGCTTCAACAGGCCGGGTTTCGCCAGATGATCGATGCCCTTGATGCCGTACATGTCACCGGCGGCGATCGGGTGCAGCGTGGTGATGGCCTTCGGGTGGCCTTCAGCGTCGAAGCGCTCGCCGATCGCGGCAAGCACGGCGTCCGGGCAGCCGAGGCCGCTCGACGACGACACCGACACGACCATGCCGTCCTTGATCAGGCTGGCGGCTTGCGCCGCGGAAATGACCTTGCTCACGCCGCGCTCCCGAGTTTCGGATCGATGGTGACGGCCTTGCCCGATTTGGCCGATTGCAGCGCGGCTTCAGCCGCTGCCAGCGACCAGACACCGTCCTCGCCGGTGGCGGAAGGCCGGCCTTCGCCGCGGATCGCGGCATGGAACTGGCGCAGCGAGCGCGCGTAGAGGTCCTCGCGGTCGAAGCTCAGCTCTTCCTCGCCGGCGCCCGTGCGTAACAGCACCGAGCCGACCGGCTTCTGGGTCATGACATTGGTGGCGAACAGCGAACCTTCCGAGCCGTGCACCTCGAAGCCGGTGCCGGCGAATTTCGTCGTGAAGCCCTCATGCGACTGGGCGATGACGCCCGATTTGAAGCGCCAGATGCACATGGCGCCGTCCTCCAGCCCGCTGCCGGCCATGCCGGCGCTTTGCGTGAAGGCGGAAATCTCGACCGGATCGTCGCCGAGCACGAAGCGCAGCGTGTCGGCATCATGCACTGTGATGTCGAGCACCACGCCGCCGCCGGCCTCGGGCTTGCTGATGCGCCAGCCCTGGAGGCTCTCCGGCAGGTAGACGGAATGGAAGACGCGCGCCGCGACCGGCTTGCCGATCCTGCCGGCGGCGATCGCCTCGCGCATGGCGCGATGCGCGCCGGCATTGCGCAGATGATGGTTGGTGCCGAGCACGACACCGGCAGCGTTGGCGGCGGCGACCATCTTCCTGGCATCGGCGCTGGTCAGCGCCAGCGGCTTTTCGCACAGCACATGCTTGCCCGCCTCGATCGCGGCAAGCGCTTGTTCAAGATGCAACTCGTTGGTGGTCGAGATGTAGACGGCGTCGACGCCGGCGCTGAGCAGATCGGCGAGTGTCGAGACGCCGCGCGGAATGCCGTTCTCGCCGGCATAGGTGCTGGCGCGCTCGGGGCTGGAACTCATCACCGCAACGACCTCGCCATCGCCTTGCGCGCGGATGGCTTTGATCATGAACTGCCTGGCGATCGTGCTGGCGCCGATCAGTCCCCATCTGACGGTCATGCCGCGTCTCCCATTCCCGGACGGCGCGGGCGGTCCGGCCCGCAGCTTTCCCTGACCACCAGGTTGACCGCGCCGATGTGGTCCTCGGCGCGGGTGGTGCGCGACTGGATCATCTTCAGCATGGCATGGGCGGCGCGCTCGCCGAGGCCGGCCGCGTCGACCGCGACGCTGGTCAGCGCGGGCATGTAGTGTTCGGCCTCGGTCACGTCGTCGAAGCCGACGACGGCGAAATCCGCGCCGGGCTCCAGTCCGTGCTTGCGCAGCGCCAGCATGGCGCCGAAGGCGACCGCGTCGTTGAAGCAAAGCGCGGCCGTCGGCGGCTCGGCCATGGCGATGGCGGTATCCAGGCAGGCGATGCCGCCCTTGCGGCTGGTCTCACCTTCGAAGACCAGCGTGTCGGCGGCGGCAATGCCCAGCGTCGCGCAGGCCTCGCGGAAACCGCCGAGCCGCTCGTGATAGACGACGAGGTCGGAAGAACCGCCGAAGAAGGCCAGCCGGCGATGGCCCTTGCCGATCAGGTGGGCGGTGGCGAGAAAGGCGCCGCGATGATTGTCGGGCGCGATCACCGGGATGCGGCTCTCGGGCAGCCGGCGCATGGCGAAGACAACGGGAACGCCGGCTGTCTCGATGCGGCGGAAAGCGCCCGGCGTGGTGCCGCGCGCCGGCGACACGATTAGCCCGGCGACGCCCTGCTCCATCAGCGACTTCAGCACTTCTTCCTGGCGCACCGGGTTCTCGGCCGTGTTGGCGATGAAGGGCACGATGCCGGCCGACTGGAAGACGCGCTCCATGCCGACCGCCAGCTCGGTGAAGAAGGGATTGGTGAGGTCGTTGATGACCATGCCGATGACGTTGGAGTGAGCCTTGCGCAAATTGGCGGCGCCGCGGTTGTAAACGTAGCCGACATCCTCGATCGCCTTGCGCACCTTGACCGCCGTCTCGGGCCGGATCAGCCCGCTGCCCTGCAGCACGAGCGACACCGTCGACTTGGACACGCCCGCCTCGCGGGCGATGTCGAGTATCGTCGCCTTGGCCCGGCTGGCCATCCAGATCGTTCCTCCCAATTGGTCAAATTTATTGGAACGTTCTAATCACGGGATGCAGCGAGAGTCAATCCGGTTTTCTGGAAAACGGAAAAATCGACAATTCTCTTACATCAACGCCTTATTCGGTAAGGGATGCTGTGTTGCGTTGCAAGCATTCCGGCGAACCGAGGCGCCAAAATCATAAAGCTTCTTGATTTATTGGAACGTTCCATCTATAGGCGCTGCCAAAGGGAGAGTTTCATGGACATCACCTTGCCGGGCGAGGGTGGCCGTCGCGCCAGCTACCGGCTTCTCGGCCGGCCTGCGCAGCCGGTTGCCGGGGCGCGCTTTTCGCGCATCGCCTATGCCGCCGCCCATGTCGTCGCCGACCCGCTTGCGATGACCGACCCGTGGTCGCTGCCCGTCGTCGACTGGGACAGGACGATGGCGTTCCGCCATCACCTGTGGCGGCTCGGCTTCCGCATCGCCGAGGCGATGGACACCTCGCAGCGCGGCATGGGTTTCGACTGGGCAAGCGCGAAGGAATTGATCCGCCGCTCGATCGCAGAGGCGCGGACCGCCGAAGGGGCCGATCTCGCTTCCGGGGCGGGCACCGATCATCTGGCGCGTTCCGCGGCGAGCACGCTCGACGATGTGATTGCCGCCTATGAGGAGCAGTTCGGCTTCATCGAGGGGCAGGGCGGCAAGGCGATCATGATGGCGAGCCGCGCGCTGGCGGTGGTCGCCAAAGGTCCGGACGACTATGCCCGCGTCTACGACCGGATTCTGGCGCAGGCGTCCGGCAAGGTGATCCTGCACTGGCTGGGCGACATGTTCGACCCGGCCCTGAAGGGATACTGGGGCAGTGGTGATTTCGAGACGGCGCTCGATACGGTCGTGGCCATCATCGAGCGGCATGCCGGCAAGGTCGAGGGCATAAAGATATCGCTGCTCGATGCCGGCAAGGAGGTGGCGCTGCGGGACCGGTTGCCGGACGGCGTCGTCATGTTCACCGGCGACGACTTCAACTACCCAGAGCTGATCGCCGGCGACGGCAGCAAGCACTCGCATGCCTTGCTTGGGATTTTCGACGCCATCGCGCCGGTCGCCAACGCGGCGCTGGCCAGGCTCGCCGATGGCGACCGCGCCGGCTATGACGCGCTGATGGCGCCGACGGTGCCGCTGTCGCGCAAGATCTTCGAGGCGCCGACCGAGTACTATAAGGCCGGCATCGTCTTCATGGCCTGGCTCAACGGCCACCAGGAGCATTTCGCGATGGTCGGCGGCATGCAGTCGGCGCGCGGCATCCTGCATTATGCCGATGTATTCCGGCTGGCCGACCAGGCGGGATTGCTGGCCGACCCCGAGCTTGCGGTGGCCAGAATGAAGAGCCTCTGCGACGTCGCGGGTATTTGACCGCGACGCCCGATCGGTTGCGATCGAAGACCACAAATTTGCCTTGGCCGGACAAATCTGTTTTCCCTATGCGTCCCGAGGGGCGGGCGAAGACGGACAATGACGGGCAAAGTGGCGCTCATCACCGGCGTGACCGGGCAGGACGGAGCCTATCTGGCGCAATTGCTGCTTGAGAAGGGTTACGTCGTCCACGGCGTCAAACGCCGCTCGTCCTCGTTCAACACCGGGCGCATCGACGACATCTATGTCGATCCGCATGAGCGCGACGCGCGCCTCTTCCTGCACTATGGCGATCTGACCGACGCGGCCAACCTGATCCGCCTCGTGCAGGAGACGCGGCCCAACGAAATCTACAATCTTGGCGCCCAAAGCCACGTCCAGGTGAGTTTCGAGGAACCGGAATACACTGGCAACGCCAATGCGCTGGGGACGCTCAGGCTGCTGGAGGCGATCCGTATCCTCGGCCTTGAAAAGTCGGTGCGCTTCTATCAGGCCTCGACCTCCGAGCTCTACGGCAAGGCCTCGGAAGCGCCGCAGAACGAGACCACGCCCTTCCGTCCGCGCTCGCCCTATGCGGCGTCCAAGCTCTACGCCTACTGGACGACGGTCAACTATCGCGAGGCCTATGGCCTGTTCGCCGCCAACGGCATCCTGTTCAACCATGAGAGTCCGCGCCGTGGCGAGACCTTCGTCACCCGCAAGATCACGCGCGCCGTGGCCGCGATCCATCACCGGCGGCAGGATACGCTCTATCTCGGCAATATCGACGCCAGGCGCGACTGGGGCCACGCGCGCGACTATGTCGAAGGCATGTGGCGCATCCTGCAGCATGACGAGGCCGACGACTTCGTGCTGGCGACCGGCGAGATGCATTCGGTGCGCGAATTCGTCGAGCTGGCTTTCGCCGAGACGGGACGCACCATCCAATGGCAGGGCCAGGGCGCCGACGAGGTCGGCATCGACGCCGCCTCAGGTGAGATTGTGGTGCGCATCGACCCGCGCTATTTCCGGCCGACCGAGGTCGACCACCTGGTCGGCGACGCGTCCAAGGCCAGGGAGAAGCTGGGCTGGTCGCACAGGACCGGGTTCAGGGAGCTGGTGGCGGAAATGGTGCAGGCCGATCTCAAGCGTTCGGCCGTGCCGTAGCGGCCGGTGAACGCGGTTCGGGGGCAAGTTCATGATTTTCGATCTCAGGGGAAAACGGGTGTTCGTCGCCGGGCATCGCGGCATGGTCGGCTCGGCGATCGTGCGCCGGCTGGCGGGCGAGGACTGCGAGATCCTGACGGTCGCGCGCAGCGAACTCGATCTGCTCGACCAGGCCGGCGTGCGGCGCTGGATGGCCGAGCACAAGCCGGACGCGGTGGTCATGGCGGCCGCCAAGGTCGGCGGCATCCTGGCCAACGACACGCTTCCGGTCGACTTCCTGCACGAGAACCTTGTCGTGCAGACCAATGTCATGGAGAGCGCGTTTCGCAGCGAGGTGCAAAAGCTGCTGTTCCTGGGCTCGTCCTGCATCTATCCAAAACACGCGCCGCAGCCGATCCCGGAAGACGCGCTGCTGACCGGGCCGCTCGAGCCCACCAATGAATGGTATGCGGTCGCCAAGATCGCCGGGCTGAAACTTTGCCAGGCCTACCGGCGGCAATATGGCGTCGACTACATCTCGGCGATGCCGACCAACCTCTATGGTCCGGGCGACAATTTCGACCTGACCAGCAGCCATGTCGTGCCGGCCCTGATGCGCAAGGCCCATGAGGTCAAGCGCGCCGGCGAGCGGACCCTTCAGGTCTGGGGATCGGGCAGGCCGATGCGCGAGTTCCTGCATGTCGACGATGCCGCTGACGCGCTGGTCTGGCTGTTGAATAACTATTCCGGCGATGGCCACGTCAATGTCGGCTCGGGAGAAGACATCAGCATTGGGGAGCTTGCCCGCACGATCCTGTCCGTGGTCGGCGAAGAAGCCACGGTCACCTTCGACGCGACCAAGCCGGACGGCACGCCGCGCAAGCTGATGGACGTGTCGCGCCTGTTTGCCACGGGCTGGCATCCGCGCTACTCGCTGCGCGATGGATTGGAACAGACCTATGCGTGGTTTCTCCGGCATGTCGAGAAAGGCGACGTCCGCCTCGGCGCGGGCTGAACCGCAAGCGCCGCTGATTGTGGCGACGCGAAGGGACGGGCTGGGCAGCCGCCTTCTGGCAATGGCCAATGCAAAGTCGGTCGCGGACGCGTTCGGCTACCGCTTCGGCTTCACCTGGAACCGGACGGCCGTTGCGGACAAGACCTTCCACGTCGTCGATGTCGTAGACAGGATCTTCTCCGCCGAATTCATCGAACGGCATTGGCTGGGGGCACGGATCAGAGAATCCGATTTCGACGTTCTCGATGGGGCCACCCTCAAGCGGCTCAGTCTTGAAGCTGGCAAGCGACAAGGAGATCCGAGCGGTTGGATCTGCGACGACTTTCGCGTCCTGGATCCTTTTCGCGGTGGCGAAGCCGGGCTCTTCGACGCATCCCGGGCGCTGCGCAGCTTCGGCTTCTCGGACAGCGTGCGGCAGGCGACCGACGCAGCCGCCCGCAATCGATTTCCACGCCCCATGGCCGCGCTGCATTTGCGCAGCGGCGACATTGTCCGTGGCAAATACCGGACGCGGCTGGTCTTCGGTCGCAAGGTCATCCCCGCGACGCTGGCCAAGGCGATCGTGAGGGAGTTGTCCTCGATGGGCCTGGCGACGCTGCTGATCGGAGAGGACCGCGCCACGCTCGACTATCTGAAGGCTGAAACCGGGGCGTCGCTGGCGGAGGACTTCGGAGCCGGCGCGTTCGAGGACCGGACGCAGCGGGCATTCTTCGAAATGGCGTTGATGGCGCAATGCCAGCGGATCCATGCAGGCAGCAGCATCTTTGCCTCGATTGCGTCGCTGATGGGCGGCATTCCCATGATCGGAACGAACACCCTGTTCGACAAATCCCGAGCCGCGGAAATCATCCTGGACGAATTGAAGGATCGCCAGGCAGACTATCATCCGCTCGAGGCTGCCTTCGGCTATCAAGCGGCCTTTCTCAACCTGGAAGACCGGATCGGTCCGGCGCAGGCGCGTGACATCCTCGAGAGGGCTCACGGGCTGGATCCGCAAAACGACGTCTATGCCCTGAAAATGGCCTCGGCCTATTTTCGCGAGCACGACTATCCGTCGGGCGAGGCTGTCTTGCGGTCGCGGATGGCAGCGCAATTCCAGGCCCGCCCGCAAATCCCATTGCCGATGATGAAAGTCCTCGGGGACGAGGCTTCGGGCGGCTTTGTCCTGATGAGGGACTTCGAATTCTTCCTCGCGGCGGCCAGGGCTGGCTATCCCTGTGCTGCGGCGTGCTCGGCCTGGATCCGCCAGCAGGTGTCGGCCGAGAGGAAGGCGGCGCTGGCGATGGCGCGGCAGGCGGTGACCGCGGAGCCGGCAAATCGCATGTTCAGGAAGATCGAACGGCGAATAAGGCAGGGTCGAAAACCGAAAGCGGGGCGGCTGGCGAAGTTAAGGTGGCGGCTCGCCGGACTGGCGCGGTTCTAACGCTCCGCGCCGAACCAGGAGGCGCGATCGCCCGGGGCATCGTTCGCCGATTTTTTCCGATTCGTTTGAACCAATCCATCGAGGGGCGCGACCCAGCGCCGCGTAACAAACGCGGTCATCAAGGAGAACGCCCATGTTTACTGTTTCAAGAAACGTCTTGCTTGCCGTCGTCGCCGCTTCGGTGGTCGCGGGCTGCAAGACGACCACCCCCTGGGATTGCGACAACCTCAAGCCGAACGTCACCTATCACGGCAAATGCTGCGGCATTGGCGATGCGCCCTGCCGCGAAGGCAAGAACGGCAACCACGACCACAGGCACGATCCCCGGCCGCAGTGAAGGCAGGGGATCAAGGCCGCAGGGAGTTGGTCGGGTCGTACTCCACCTTTTAGTTGCATCCTTCGTTCAATTGGTTGTGTTCCAGTCATATTGGCTGGCACGTATATGTTTGATAGCCGGCGCCCGCCCTTCGATGACCACGCCGGTCAGGCTCGGCATCTGCTGGCCTCCCCGCCACAGATGCCGGGCCGCTCCTTCCTCTGCGGGTGCTTCCGGTGCTTCGGTCCTCTTACAAGTCCTCGGCGGGGCGATTTGCCCAACAGGAGGTCGCAGTGGGTTAGCTGCAATCATCCAAAGCAGCTATCGCCGCGCCAGTCAGGGTCTTCGGCTGCTGCGTCGAGCATGCTAAAAATCGACATCTCGGAAGCGGGCGCACGCTTGGCATGTCCGCCAAGACGGTCGACAAGCCGCACGGGTCATCAGCACGATTTGTAAAAGGAGGCGGCCGAGAACGAGCGGTTTTTTGCGTGCCCCACGACGCGGGCAGGTCGCCAAGTTATTGAAAGGATGGTGGGCGTGACAAGGATTGAACTTGTGACCCCTGCAATGTCAATGCAGTGCGTTCTCTGATTTCATTGCGGAATCGAGCGCAAAAGAACGTGAACAGAGCAAAAACATTCGAACATATCTGTGCCGTTTCTGTGCCAGGACGGGCATTCTCTAAATCCGCCAAGCTGGGAGGTCTTTCCAATCGGCGGGGAAGCCCATTGCAACAGGGTCCGCGAGAGGGCAGGATTCCATCAGATGGATAATCTCTTGGCGCCAATGCGAGCCTGGCGCGACGATGTTCATCAGATGGCCCAGCACCGCCAAGGTGTTGTAGATTCGGCCCAGAACCGCCGGATTCATTGCCGCTTTCAAACTCATAGGATATTTCGGCACGGTCATCTTCACAGTGATCTGCTTGTTCCAAAGCCGACCGTGATGGGCGCAGATGTTCCGAACGTAGGTAAGGTGGTGGGCCAAGGAGAGCAGAATCATTTCATCGAGCCCAAAGGGCTTGGCAATAGCTTGACGATCAGGGCGATGCGCCAGATTGCTTAGCCACATTGAAAGCTGGCCGAGCGACATGACTTCCGCTGTCATCCAGATAGGCGGATGCTCGGGGTCGTCGTATTTGCTCTTATAGTGTTGGATAAACGTATCCTTCGAGCGTTTGATATCATCGATTAACTGGGTAAAGGCTTGGGCGAATCGATCAGTCCGGCGGTAAAGCGCCGGGTCAAGATACCCGTGCGGCCCATATTTCATCGCTAGGTGATGCGCCCAACTGCCGCGCAACGAGACTTCGATCCGCTCTACTGCATCCATCACCAGAAGCCGAAGTTTGCGATCAAACACGTAGAGAGCAAGCACGTCGTCAAAAGAGGTGCCCGCTTTGAATTTGTGATCGTCAGGCGTAGGTGCGGCTTCTTCGAATGGAAGCCAGTATGCCCGAAGGCGATAGTAGCTAATGTGCTGAAGGCAGTGGCTGGCGACCCCAAGGTTTGGGACTGTCATGCCCCGCTCGGCGATCCGGGCAATTTGGTGCGCTATGGAAAGCGATGGCTTTGCAAACTTCATGCCGCCATATAGCCAGATTCCTAGCGGCAAAAAAAGAAAAACCCGCCGGGTGCGCAGTGCAAAACCGAAGCTTTGCCCGAGGCGTGGCGGGTGTTGTTGAGGCGAGATATGGCCCATTCGCCTTAACAAGGCAATAACCGAAATGGTTACGATTGGTTAAATCTGGCCTAAATTGGTGGCAACCCTTTGATCCAGAATCGGAATTTTTTTGTAGGAAATTTCCTTCACGACAGGTGAGTCTCACTCGCCGCCTAGGTAATCCGTCACCACTCCAAAATCGTGGCGCCCCGTGCGTCCGCTCCGGTGCCAGAGAATTCGCCATAGGCCAGTTTCCTCGATCCGCCTGAGTTCAACCACCAGCCCTTCGCTATCGTCCTGAAACGTCCGCTTCAGGAGAGCATTCACCTCCTCCACGCCGTTTTGCCGATAAGCATCGACATATCGGTCCGCCATCTTACCTCTCCTTGCTGCGCTGCTCTGGCGTCAGCGCGTGATTGGTGAATTGCAGGTTGCGATCGTCGCGGCCGGCGGCCCGACACTCTTGGCAAAAGATGACCTTCACCAAGTCCCAATGCAAGGAGGGCTGATCCGGCCCCAGCCGCTGAACCATCTCGCCGACATCAAGCACTGCCTTCCGCTTGCAGGTCAGGCAGTCGACTGAAAGGCCTGTGCCGGCCTCTAGCTTCTTGCCTAGCGTGTCTTCAACAAAGGGGAATTTCATTGTCATGGCGATCTCCGAAAATGAGGTCGCCGCACCGGAGAGGATTATATTCCTCATGACGGATGGATTGCCAATAGCGATTTTGGAACACCCACAGCCCGGCTCGCTTATCTAGGTGACACAGGATTTCGCGAGCCGGGCCGTGTCCCAAGAAACCCGTAGGGTTCCGGGGCAGGCGCACTCTGCAACTGTCATATGGCCTAAGCAAGGAAAAGCCCGTCGCCGGAGAGAAAACGACGGGCTCTCGACCCAGAAGCGGACATGACCGCTGCTATCTACAACCAGCAATCGCGACCGTCCGTTCCATCTCCGTTCGTAAATATTAGCAACTGCTTGACTAAGCCCCCGGCCGCCCCAGAGTCATGAGACATGGGCAAGGGCATCAAGGTCGGCGACGTTGTTGCGATCACCGCGACAGTGCGCCGGCGCGTGACTGAGGATCGGGTCAGCGTCTCGATCCCGTCATACGGGTTTCCGCACTCGATCGTTGACCCCGCGACCAAGGTCAAGCGCGGCCAGCAAATCGAACTGACCGGCGAAGTCACCAGGGTCGATGAAGACAGCGTGACCATCGGCGGCCGAGACCTGGGGATCACAGTGAGCCTCGATGCCGTAAGGCTGGTGACCAGTTACGTTCCGCCGAAGCGGAAGACGCCGCTGGTGGACAAGGCGACATGAGCCATCGGGGAAAGCCATCGAGGGACGGATCCTGTGGAAAGTAACCGCTTGTTCACCATAAGCGGGCAACGTGATTGAAGGCGTTCCAATCGCGCCTAACCTGACTGTGCGCCGAAAAGGCGCGCCCCCGCCCAAAAGCTGGCGGTCGACGCTTTCACGTGCCCCAACATCCAACAGTATGCGTCGGCCGCTGGCTCTTCTGGCAGGGAGCGAAACAGGGGGAAACCGCTATGCAAACATGCCGCAGTTTCGTCGTCGTGCCGCCGTTCGGCGCCAAGTTCGACAAGCTGTCATTCCAGATGCAAATGGAGGAAGAGCTGAACGGCGAGTTCAGCGGCTTCCGGTTTATTGTTACGACCGACGGGCCGCAACGATTCGAGGACTTCATGCTGATCCCCATGTTGGGCAAGGCGGGGGACAACGTGACCGAGGGGCTGGCGGCTTATCCTGATCTTGAGACCGTCGAGACGATTGCCTCTTTCCTGCATCGCTACCTGGGCGAGGCGCCGGCAAGGCTGAATTAGAGGTCGCCCTTTTCCCCAAGCTGGTTTCGCATTATCTTCCGCGCCATGTCGCGCACCACGGTCCTTCAGCTAATCGCAGCGGTGATCACCATCGCCGTCCTGGCCGTGCTTCACCAGGGCCTGAAGTGGTTCCTGGACCGCATGTCGCTCGATTATATGCTTGGCGTCATTTCCGGCGCGGTCGTCGTGTTCCTAGTCTGGTTTCTGGCCGAACGCCAAGACCGGTTACGGCCGGGTAGCGGCATTCCCTCCGCCGAGCAACAGAGCACGCGCCACACGATCGATCTGTGACTGCTGAAGCCGTGAGCCCTGGCCGGCGCGCATAAGCGCATCGAGCACGGCGCTCTGCTGCGGACCGCCTGTCAGGCTTCGCGCCATATCCGATATGGCTTTCTCATTGCCACCGCTGCTCAAGGCGTCGATCACACGTTCAACCGCGCGGGTTCCTGCAGCTCGGGCTGCGCCACGCGCGCCGCCGGCAATGAACCCTTCGCGCACGCCGAAGCCGCCACCGCTGCTGCCGCCGTCGATCGCATCCCTGGCAGCGATGCGCGCCGCCGTCTCGGAGTTGCGCGTGACGATGTTCGATGTGTCGTTGAACAGCCGTTCCCGGTCGAGAAGATCGATGATGGCTTTCGCCTTGTCGGCGCCGAACATCGACGAGAGGCGCGCCCGGTTCCAGTCGCCTTCGCCCTTGATGATCTGCTGCAGCGCGACGCGGTCGTTCGCCTTGGTGCCAACGATGCGCTCAATCTCGGCGCGCGCGCCTTCACGAAGGCGGAGCGGTACGGCCGAGGGTCCGACCTGCAATCCCTGTGGCAGCGCGCCCTGCCTGATTTCGTCGGCAAGCTCGTCGGGGCGAGGCGCTTCTCGGCCGCTGGATAGCACCGTCTGGCCGCGCTGAACGGCTTCCTTCTGCCTGGCAAGCTCGGCGTATTTCGCATCGACTTCCTTGATGCCGGGAACGGAAGCCGCCAATTCGTCGTCGACCGCCTGCCTAGCAGTCGTCAGGGCATTCACGTGGTTGGTGCCTTGAGCAGTTTGCAGCAGATCGTCGATCGCGTGACGAGTGTTCAGCAGCGTCTCGGCATCAGTCACCAGACCGCCAGGAGCCGGCTGGCCAGTCGCGCGAGCCTGTTCGATCTCTTGAGGCGTCGGAACATAGTCGAGCATCGAGCGAACGCGCTGGATGCCCTTCTGCGCGTCGCCACGCAGGGTCTGCGCCTCGGCGTCAAGGTAGCGCGCGATCGGCGCGGTATCTACCGGGGCGGCCTCCCGAAGGGCTTCCCGGTATTCCGGCGCCAGATACTGCTGGTTTCGGTTCGCTCGATCGACGATCCGCGATGGTGTTGGGGCTTCGCCAAGCGTCTCATCGATGCTTGACCGGATGCGCCAGTTGGCATCCGCGTCCCGTGCGCCGATCGCATTGCGCACGATCGCCTTGCCCTCGCCAGGCGTAGCCGCGATGGCGCCGGCAGTGTGACGAAGGTTCGGACCGAGATCCATCAACATGCCGTTCTCTCCGAGCTGCGACAGCGCGCCTGGTTCCACGGCATCTTGCCGGACCGCGTCGGCCAGAACCTTGGTCGCGCTCTTGTCCAGCCCGAGCGCCCTGGCGATAGAGCTGAGCTGAACTTTGTCGGCGACCGCTTTGACGCCTTTGCCGACCAGCGGTGCAATATACGGTGCGGCCAAGCCAATGCCGCCTCCGAGAATGCCTCCCTCTATGGTCTGCTTGACGTCGCCACCAGACCGCACAGCGCTGTCTGCACCGTTGATCACAGCACCTGACAGAGCGCCCATGCCATACTTGCCGAGGTTCGTCGTTGCACCGATTCCGAATGCCTCCGGTGCCGCAGCCATTGCCGGAATTGTGCCGGCGACCGCTCCCGTAACCTGTGCCGCCGTGTGGAGCTTCGGGTTCATCGACTTTTCGGCTTCGGTGCCCGCCTGGATGCGCCTTAGAACCTGGTCATATGTCTCGTCCGACATGCCTGCGATTGTCGCAGCAGCAGCGCGGTCGACGCCGCCCCGGATCATCGGGCCAAGGATCGGGATACCTTCAAGGATGCCGCCCGACGCGGTGCGGATTTTGCTGATCGCATCATTGCCCTCGATCTTGCCGGTAAGCGGGTTGTAGCCGGGTTCCGCCGCAAAACCGGGAATGCCGGCCGGCTGCTGGGTATCGGGATCAAAACCTACAGCTGCGCGCCGTTCCTCCGGCGACAGGCTCATGTTGGCCCGGCCTTTTGCGATACCAGCCTTCGCGGCATCTGAGAGTTCGCCGGCTGCTGGCCCGCTCGCTGGTAGAGACTTCGCAATCTCTTCGACCGCCGCGTTCTGCTGTTCCGGCGTCATCGACAGAAATGCGTCGTCGACCTGTACCTTGCGGCCTTGGATGTTGAGCGTAGGCATCAGGGTTCAATGCTCCACTTCAAGCCGTTGCTGGTCGTGCCGCCGTCGGTGCCAGCATTGCCGGCCGGCGCGGCGGAACCGCCTCCGCTCTTGATCGCGTCGACCATCTGCCGGATGCGCGCCAGCTTATCGTCGAGGGATGCTTTCGCCTCGCCTGGCTTCGGCGTCAGGACGGCCGCCTGGTTCTCGACTTCGGCGGGTGCTGCCGTCGCTCCGGACACGCTGTAGAGGTAGGACGCGATGATGGTTCGCAGCGAGTTCGAGGCGCGCTGATACTCCGGCGATTTCAGGTACTCGGCGCCGAAGTCGGAACCGCGCGGGATAGCCGACAGGGCCTGATCCGAGGGATTGGACAGGGCCGAGAAGTTCTTTTCGACAATCTGCAGCTCGGGCGCGACCACCGAATAAAGCTTGTTGTCGCGCTGCTGCTGCTCGTTCAGCGGCTTCGACTTCGGCGCGGTCAGGGGCAGGATGCCAGCATTGTCGGCGCGCGGACTAGCCGGCGCCGGGGTCGGCTGCGGTTGAGCGGCCGGCGCGGGCGCTACGTTCGGCGCAGGAGCGCCCGCCGGGGCCAGCGCTGGCGCGTTTGCTGGGGCCGGCTGCTCGGTCTTGGACGGCGTCACGGGCATGGCAGGGCCGCCAGCGGAAGCCTGGCCAAACACGCCCTGCGGCGTCAGGAACAGCAATTCGCCATTCGGGCCGCTGATCGTCTTGCCAGCGGCGAGCTGCTGCGCCTGCTCGACCGTGAGGCCGCCACCATCCATCAGGCCGTTGAGCGCCTGAGCCTCGACAGAGTTGCCCGTGAACCTGAACTGGCC
>NZ_RZOF01000106.1:0-13597 GCF_003998955.1 Mesorhizobium sp. M4B.F.Ca.ET.017.02.2.1
GAGGTACCAGCCGCCGAGGCCGAAATCCGTGAAGAAGTCGGTGAAATGGACGAAGCCCGGCGTCCACACCCCGCGCATCCTGCCGGCGGCGCTGTCCAGGCTGAAGAAGACCGCCGCCGCGAGCAGCAGCCAGGCAAACACCCAGACCAGCCAGGGAATTTCGGGATAGCGTGCCGCGCGCAAGGCAAAGCGCCTCCTCACGATGCGGAACGTGTCGAGGAAGTTGCCGAGCGAGCGACGGTAAAGCTTGGGCGGGCTAGAGAGCATGGCTGGGCGCGAGCTTATAGGGGCATTCGAGGGCCGACGCCATTCCTCACTTGGCGACCCGGTAGAGGCCGAGCGCCAGCTTGTCACCCGACGAATAGTTGAGGCCGTCAATCTCGGCGAGACGGTTTGCCGATTTGCCCTGGGCCGCCAGCAATTCGTTCAGCTTCTGCTCGTCCTTGACCGATGCCAGTCCCATCGCGCAGGCGGGATCGGCCAGCAGGTGCTTCGCGACGCCGTCGACATCGGTGAGCACGGTCCTGGTTCCGACCAGGAAGACGAGGCTCGGCTCATGGTACTGGGCGGAGGCGAGCACGGTGGTGTCGCATGGCCGGTTGGCGTCGACCGCGACCTTGATCGCCGGGCTTAGCCAGATCGGCTTCAGCGATGGCGCGATGACGCCGAACAGCAGCGAAAAGGTGATGCCGGCGCAGATGGCGATGGCACCGATGCGGCCGAGCGGCACCTGCAGCTTGCGCGGGAAGGCCAGGTAACCGGCTGCCAGCGCGGCGAGTGCGGCGGGAATGCTCCACCACGAAAACGTCCTGGCGAGATAGATCGGCGCGCCGATGCAGACGACGGCAAGGCCTATGCTGACCACAGCAACGCCGAAAGCGGTCGCCCACCACAGCCAGCTTTGCCAGCGCTTCAACGGTGCGTTGGCCTCCTCAGGCTTCAATGTCAGCAGCCAGCCGATCAGCAGCGCCATGCCGGGATAGGCCGGCATGACATAGTGCGGCAGCTTGGTCGGGATCGCCTCGAAGACCAGCCAGAACGGGATGTACCAGGCGAGGCAGAAGCGCAGGCGCGGGTCATCCCAGAAGCGGTTGATCGCCTGCAGCCCGGCGCCGACCGCGATCAGGCCGAACGGCCACATGAACAGCGAATAGGTCAGCATGTAGAAGCCGGGCGGCAGGCCATGCGATTCCTCGCCCTGCGCTACCTTGGTCAGCATGTCCTTGCCGACCGCCTCCTGGAAAAAGGCGCCGCCGCTTTTCCAGCTGATCAGAAGTATCCACGGCAGCACGATAGCGAGCACGATGGCGACGCCGCGGGCGATCTTCAGCTTGAGGAGCCAGCGCCAGTCGCGATCGAAGGCGAACAGCGCGGCGGCCGTCAGCAGCGACAACAGTGGCGCCACCGGGCCCTTGATGAGGATGCCAAGTCCCTGCGCGATCCAGAAGATCCACGGCAGATGGCCGGCGACCGGCTCGTTGCGGCGCGCGGCGAGATAGACCTGCGCCAGCGCGCCCTGGGCGGCCACGCAGCAGGCAAGCAGCATGGCGTCGGTCTTGGCGTCGCGACCCTCGAAGGCGGTGGCGAAGATCGCCGCCATCATCAGGCCGGCGGCGAGACCGGCATTGGCACCGAACAGTTTCGTGCCCGTCCAGCCGATGCCGACGACGGCAAGCGCGATACCCAGCATCGAGACCAGGCGATAGACCCAGATCGGCGCGGCTGCCCCCTCGCCGCTCAGCGCGACCGCCGCCGACTGTAGCCAGTAGATGCCGATCGGCTTCTTGTAGCGCGTGACGTCCTGCAGACGGATATCGACATAGTCGGCGGTCTCGACCATCTGCTTGGTCGCCTGGACGAAACGGGACTCGTCGCGGTCGATCGGGGGAAGGCTGGCGAGGCCGCTGACGGTCATCACCAGGCTGAACAGAAAGAGGATAATGTAGTTTCTGTTCATCGCGGGAGCTTCCGGATCTCGATTTGCGGGATGGTGCCCCGTCGCGGCGCCTGGGCGCGGCGCCTCATTACGCCAGCCACTGGCACGAGGCAAGAAGTGGCCCTCTCTCCAGGGCAATAGCTTCAATCCAGTGATGGTTTCCGACTTTGTGGCTGAGAACACCAACTGTCGAAGTCGGCGCCGCCCCTCATCGCCCTGCCGGGCACTTCTCCCCGTATAGTGACGGGGAGAAGGGGCTGGCCGCAATGTTGGCGCCCTTCTCCCACTGCTGGCGAGTCGCGAAACCAGTGATGACAGCCCCCTCTCCCCGTCACTATACGGGGAGAGGATGCCGGCAGGCAGGTGAGGGGCGGCGCCAGCGCTCGGCGGACGGGCGATGGAGGCAAATTCGACCTGCCCTGCCAATCTCTCGCACGCGGCGCGGGAGTGGGAGGCTAACAGTCGCAAAACCGGAAACCACTTTCGCTGATCGCCGGTCTTTGCCTGGTGGGCGGTCGGACGCAAAACCGGAAACCACTTTTGCTGATCGCCGGTCTTTGCCTGGTGGGCGGTCGGACGCAAAACCGGAAACCACTTTTGCTGATCGCCGGTCTTTGCCTGGTGGGCGATCGGACGCAAAACCGGAAACCACTTTTGCTGATCGCCCACTGATGCTAAACGCGCGCCTTCATGTCACGCTCGGCCTGGCGGCCGGGCGATCTCCGGGAAAGCAAAAATGTCCGCCTTCAAGTCCGACTTCCTGCGCACGATGAGCGAGCGCGGCTTCATCCACCAGACCTCGGATGATGCCGGCCTCGACCAGCTTTTCGCCAGGGAGACGGTGAGCGCCTATATCGGCTTCGATGCGACCGCGAAGAGCCTGCATGCCGGATCGCTGATCCAGATCATGATGCTGCACTGGCTGCAGCAGACCGGCCACCGGCCGATCGCGCTGATGGGCGGCGGCACCTCGATGATCGGCGATCCCTCGTTCAAGGACGAGGCCCGCAAGCTTTTGACGCCGCAGGACATCGAGGACAATCTGGCCGGCATCCGCCGCAACTTCGCGCCCTACCTCAAATTCGGAAGCGGCGCCGGCGACGCCGTCATGATCAACAATGCCGACTGGCTGATGGAGATCAACTACGTCAACTTCCTGCGCGACGTCGGCCGGCATTTCTCGGTCAATCGCATGCTCGCGTTCGATTCCGTGAAGCTGCGCCTCGACCGCGAGCAGTCGCTGTCGTTCCTCGAATTCAACTACATGATCCTGCAGGCATACGACTTCGTCGAACTCTACAAGCGTCTCGGCTGCCGCCTGCAGATGGGCGGCTCCGACCAGTGGGGCAACATCGTCAACGGCATCGACCTCGGCCATCGCATGGAGAACGCGCAGCTTTACGCGCTGACCACGCCGCTGCTCACCACCTCGTCGGGCGCCAAGATGGGCAAGTCTGCGTCGGGCGCGGTCTGGCTCGACGGCGACATGCTGTCGCCCTACGAGTTCTGGCAGTACTGGCGCAACACCGAGGACGCAGATGTCAGCCGCTTCCTGAAACTCTATACGACGCTGCCGCTCGACGAGGTCGCGCGGCTCGAAAAGCTCGGCGGCGCCGAGATCAACGAGGCGAAGAAGATCCTCGCCACCGAGATCACCGCCATGCTGCATGGCCGCGAGGCGGCGGAAACGGCGAGCGAAACCGCGCGCAAGACCTTCGAGGAAGGCGCGCTCGCCGACACACTGCCCAGCGTCGAAGTCGGCAAGGCCGCGCTCGAAGCCGGCATCGGCATCCTGTCGCTGCTGGTCACCGCCGGGCTCGCCGCCTCCAATGGCGAGGCGCGGCGTCATGTCCAGGGCGGCGCCGTGCGCCTCAACGACCAGCCGGTCGCGGACGACCGCCGGACTGTGACGCTTCAGGATTTGAGTCCGGAAAACGTCGTAAAGCTTTCAGTTGGCAAGAAAAAACACGTCCTGGCGCGGCCGGTGTGACGCGCCGCCTCAGCGGTATTCGAAGATCGACCTGAATATTCCGGGAGCGATTACCGAAAGCGGGTTGATGTCGAGGCTCGGCTTGTTGGCATTGCCTCTCAGCCGGAAAGTGACGCCGATCAGGCCGCGATCCCGGCCGTTTCCGAGCAGCGGGCCGAACAGCGGCAGTTCGCCGAAGATGCGGTTCAGCCCATAGACCGGCATGAAGGTGCCGGTCATGTCCATGTTGTTGTTCTGGTCGTAGAGCGTACCTTGGAAGGTGGTGCCGATGCGCTCGCCGCGCAGCACCCCGTTCGCCAGCTTCAGATAGCCGGCGCCCTTGTCGATCTCGGCGTAGCCGCGCTCGAACTTGACCCTGGACGTATCAATATCGGCCTTGACCGCCTGGTTCAGGCTGCGCGTGTCGCCGGTCGGCGTGGTCGACACGATCGAGGCGAGCTTCGGCTCGTTGACGACGAAGAAGTTGGTGGCATCGACCTGACCCTTCATCGGCCCGTCGCTGGTGCCCGCCATCGACAGCGTGATCGAGCCACCCTCCATATGCTCGTAGACATTGAGGAAGCGCAGTATGGCGCCGGCGTCGGCCGACTTCATGCTGAGCGCCCGCCTGCCGTCGGCGGTCGTGTTGCGGATGGTAATGGCCGCGCCGGAGCTCGCCGTCGCGCTGACCTCGAGGCCGTTCACCCGGGAACCCGCGGCGCTGTAGTTCAGCTTGAGGTTGGACAGCACCTCGTCATGGAAACCGGTCAGCGAACCGACATCGGCGTCGACGGAAATCGCGTCGGTGCCGGTGGTCTTGGTGGCGGTGTCGACATCGGAGGTGAACTGCTTGATCAGCGAGCGTGCATCGAGCGCCTCGCCGCTGACATCGACGGCATAGCCCTTGCCCGACCGCTTCACCGTCACCGCGACGTCGTCGCCCCTGTTCAGGGCGACCTTGCTGAAGCGGGCCGAAGACAAGGCGCCATTGACCAGCGTGACGTCGCCGTCGATGGAGAAACTCTTTCCGTCGAGGTCGAAATCGGAGAGCGTCGTGGTGCCGCCGGACTTGGTCATTGCAAATGTGACCTTGGCGGGGACGCCGGCGCCCTTGCTCCAGCCAGCCCAGGGGATATCGAGCCTGGCGCTGGTGAGATCAGCCGAGACGTTCTGTTCGTCGCCGTCGCTCTTGTCGATCGCCACCTTGATGGTCCCCGAAAGCAGCGGCGACAGGCCGGGCATGGCGGTGGCGCGCGTCTTGTCGTCGAGCACGAGCTCGACCTTGCGACTGGGCGGTGGCCCGTCATCGGCAAGCGGCTCGACGATGTCCAGCTCGGCCGGAATGCCGTTCAGCCGCGCCTTGGCCGAGATCACCGCCTGTTTCGGCTCGACGGTGATCGAGCCGTCGGCCTCCGTCACGGTCTGGTCCTCGAACGGCTTGGCGAGCGACAGGTCCTTGTAGTCCAGCGTTACCAGCCAGTTGAGCTTCGAAGTGTCGACGCCAGACGTCAGCGGAATATCGGCCTTGACGTGGCCTGTGACCGTGCCGGTGAGATCCTCCGGCGACAGGCCGACATGGCGCATGGCGTTGATCGGCTCGTAGGAGGCGAGCTCGGCGATCGCCTGCGCCTCGCCGGCGACGTCGATGTCCAGCGCGCCGATCACCGGCGAGTGGTTGGCCTGCTTGACCGTCAGCGTGCCGTCGCTGGCCGCCACGGTGCGGCCGCTGGCCATGTAGACGCTGCCCGACGACAGCGCGATGTCGACATCGTTGCCGCGGAAGGAAACGACGCCGACCGCGTCACGGATCGGCGGGATGCGGCCGGCCGTGTCGAAGCGCGAACCCTCGACCTGGAAGCGGCCGAACACCTCGTCGGCGGACAGCGGGACGCCGTTGCCGAGCCGCCCCGGCACGACCTGGAACTGCAGGGTAGCGTCGACTACGCGACCGCCGAACAGATTGCTCAGCACCCACAGGCGGGCGTTGCGGGCGGAGAACCAGGGCCACAATTGCTTGACATGCGAGACCGGCATGTCGTGGATGTTGAGAGAGAGAGAGATGCCCGGCGGGCCATTGTCGATGAAGGTGACCGAGGCCGTGCCCAGCACCTCGCTGGAAGATCCCGAGCGGACGCCGATCTTCTCGGCGATGAGCTTGTTGCTCTTCGGCTGATAGACCCCGGCGATGCGAGCCACGAAATCGAGTGCCGGCTCGGGCGACTCCGACGGAGAGAGCTTCGAGCCGTCGCTGGTCAGGTCGTAGCGATAGGCGGGCTCCTCGCCAGCGGTTGCCGGCTTTGGTCCGATCGAGCCGGCGAAGTCGAAGGTCGAGCGGCCGGTCTTGAGCAGAAGGCGGGTGACATCGATCTTGTTGGCGCCGGCGACAAGGGTGGCATTGGCGTCGACGTCGGCGGGCAATTGCCCGCGCGAGCCGAGATCGAGCACGGAGCCTGCCAGCGACAGCGAGGCCGTCAGACGCGACTTCGTCTCCGCTGCTCCTTCCACCCCCGTCAATTTCAAGGTGACGGCGCCCAATTTGCCACCGGTCCCTGCTCCAGCGTCGGCGGCGAGACTGACGTTGGCGTCCAGCGCCGTGACCCGCCCGGTCGCAGTATCGCGGGCGGCGGAGGCGGCGATGGTGAGCGCGCGACCATCGACATCGGCGTCGTAGGAGGCCTGCATGCTGCCGGAGCCGGTCTGCAGGACAGTGGCATTGGCCACGGTGACCCGCTTGACCGGACCGGTGTCCGACAGAACGAACTCGACATTGCGCAGATCGACCTGGCGAATCGAATCCTCGCGCACGGCATCGAGGGCGTGGTTGACATTGGCGAAGACCGCGGCAACCGCCTTGTCCGGATCAACCAGGCCATCCGCGTTGCGAAGCGACGCCGTCCAGTCGCCGCCAGTGGATGGCATCGCCGCCAGCATGAAATGCGCGTCGGAAATCCGGGCGCTGGTCAGGCGCACCTCGCCCGAGAGCAGCGGGATCAGCCGGATACCGAAGCGGACACGGCCGGCATCGGCGATCGGCTTGCCGCCGGCGGTCTTCAGGCTGACGTCGCTCACCTGCAAGGCAATGAAGCTCGACCCGTCGAGCGTCAGCCGCGCCGGGCCGACGGCGACATCGACATCGAAGCCGGCCAGTTTCTCGATGGCGGTTTCCGCCGCGGCGCGAAGCCGCTCGGTGCCGATGCCCGACGTGCCGAGCACATAGACCGCGGCAGCGGCCAGCAGCACCAGAGCGCTGAACCCGGCGACCACGCGAGCAAGGATGCGGAAGCCTCGGCCTATCCTGGCGCGGCCGAGCGGCGGCACGGTGCAAGCAGAGGGGAAAGTCCCCAGGTCGGTGATCTCGTCACGCCTGAACCTGATCTTCTCGTGCTGCGGTTCTTCCTGATCCACGCAATCTTCCGTTGTAGCGAACTCGATCGTGGACGAATCCCCGTCTGACACTATATCGATGCGGCTTCGCGCGTAACCTCAAACAAGGGCAGCGACATGGCCGATCTCGACGTAGGCGATCTTGCGCCGCAATTCGATCTTCCACGCGACGGTGGCGGGTCGCTCAGCCTCGCCGCATTGCTGGGAAAGCCTGTTGTACTTTATTTCTATCCGCAGGACGACACCACGAGCTGCACCAATGAGGCGATCAGCTTTTCGCAATTGAAGCCGGACTTCGAGAAGGCCGGCGCCGTGGTCATAGGGCTGTCCCCCGACAGCACCAAGAAGCACGACAAATTCAAGCAGAAATATGACCTTACCGTCGATCTGGTGGCCGATGAGGAGCGCAAGGTGATCGAGGCCTACCGTCTGTGGGTCGAGAAGACGATGTATGGTCGCAAATATATGGGCGTCGAGCGCGCGACTTTCCTGATCGGCGAGGACGGGCGCATCGCCAGGATCTGGCGGCAGGTCCGCGTCAAGGGTCACGCCGAAGAGGTGCTGGAGGCGGTGCGCGCGCTCTGAGGCATGCTCGACGGTCTTCCTTCGCCGCAACCTGTTACCCGTCCTGCGGGCATTGGTTACCGACACATTTCGGCCCGGCAAAGCTTTGTTAACCCTAATAATGTGTAATCAGGCTCTTCGTGGCGTCACAACGAAAGCTTGGTCCCGTGAACCCAACCGGTCAGTCTGCGGTCTTCGGTAAACGCAAGGAGCCCCATACGGTCATCATCGCCCGGGGCAATGAAATCAGGCACTTCACCATCCGCCCCTGGCTCGCCGCCTTTCTCGGCTCGGCGCTGGCAGCGGTTGTCATCGGCTATCTGCTTGCCACCTCCTACCTGGTGCTGCGCGATGACCTGATCGGGGCGACGACGGCCAGGCAGGCGCGCATGCAGCAGGCCTATGAAGACCGCATATCGGCGCTTCGCGCCCAGGTCGACCGCATCACCAGCCGCCAGCTCCTCGACCAGCAGCTGATGGAAACCAAGGTGAGCGAGCTTCTGGAGCGCCAGACCCAGCTCAGCCAGCGTCACGGCCGCCTTGGCCCGATCCTGGAGCGCGCTGAAAGCGAAGTCGGGGCCGCGTCCGCCGCCGATGGCGCCGCGGCGGCCAAGCCGGACGAGCGCGCCGAGGTGATCGGCGCCCAGTCAACCTATTCGATCGCCAGCCTCGGTGCCGGCGACACAAGACCGTTCTCATTGTGGTCGACACGCTCCGATCCGCTGCCCAGCGATTCGGCCGCCGACCGCGCCGACAGGCTGTTCGTGTCGATCAACCAGTCGCTCAAGGCAATCGAGAGCGAGCAACTCAGCCGCGTCACCACACTCGCCGACAATGCCTACAAGAACGCCGACGCCATCACCCAGGCGCTCGCGGCCGCCGGCCTGCCGGTCGACAGCGATTTCGGCAAGGACAGCGATGTCGGCGGCCCGCTGATCCCGCTCAACGCATCGACGATGTTCGATAGCAAGGTCAAGGAACTGGACGAGGCGCTGGATGCGCTCGACCATTTGAAGAAGGAAGCGCGGCGGCTGCCGCTCGCCAACCCCGCCCCCGGTCATTCGGTCACCAGCCCGTTCGGCGTGCGCACCGACCCGATCCTCGGCACCGCGGCCTTGCATTCGGGCATGGATTTCAGGGCGCCGATGGGCATGCCCGCCAAGGTCACGGCGCCCGGCGTGGTCACCAAGGCCGGCTGGAACGGCGGCTATGGCCGCATGGTCGAGGTCGACCATGGCAATGGCTTCGCCACGCGCTACGGGCACTTGAGCGAGATCGACGTCACGGTCGGCCAGAAGCTCGCAGCCGGCGATATGATCGGCAAGACCGGCAGCAGCGGCCGTTCGACCGGCCCGCATCTCCACTACGAAGTACGCCACAATGGCGAAGCGGTCGACCCGCTGCGCTTCCTGACCGTCGGCAAGAAGGTCGCGCAGTATCTTTAGCCGTCCGCCGATCCTCCTTGTGCCGACAGAAACATCGTTGCTGCCGAAACCAGTGTGAGCGCACCGACCTTCAGGGCCGCCTCATCGACGCGAAACCTGGCATGGTGGAGCGGAAAGACCGATCCGACGTCCTCGTTGCGGATGCCGAGCCGGAAATAGACCGACGGAATTCTCTCGCTGTAATAGGCAAAATCGTCGGCAATGCTCCACCCAGGCATGTTCAGCGCATTCTCCGCGCCGATGCTGGCCTTGGCGCCGGCAAGGATCAGTTCGGCCATCTCGGCATCGTTGACGACTCCGGGCTCGCCGCGATGGATGTCGAGCTTCACCTTCGCGCCGTGGCTGGCCGCGACACCCTCCAGCACCTCGCGAACCCGGCGCCAGGCGCGCTCGCGAGTAGCGTCATTGCCGCTGCGGATGGTGCCTTTCAAAGCGACTTTGCCGGCCGTGACATTGTAGGCGTTGCCGCCATTGATGGCGGTCACCGAAATGACCAGCGGATCGAAAGGATTGGTCTCGCGCGAGACGATCTTCTGCAGTTCGCTCACCATGGAGCAGGCGACAGTCAACGCATCGATGCCTTCATAGGGTTTTGCCGCATGCGCGGCCGATCCCGTAACCAGGACATCGAACGTGTCGCAGGCCAGCGTGTAGGGACCAGAACCGACGGCGACCTTGCCCGACGGCGTATAAGGATCGACGTGGACGCAGAGCGCGGCATCGATGTCGTCGAGATGCCCTTCCGCCACCACTCGTTTGCCGCCCGACGGCTCGTCCTCCTCGGCCGGCTGGAAGATCAGGCGGACGGTGCCGCCGAAACTGTCGCGCGTCCGATGCAGATGGGCGGCCACCGCAAACCCCATCGCGGCATGGGCATCGTGACCGCAGGCATGCATTACGCCGGGATTGACCGACGCGAAGTCGACGCCGGACTCCTCCTCGATCGGCAAGGCATCGATATCGGCACGAATGGCGATTTTGCGGTTCGACGGCCGGCCGGTACCGACAATATCGACGGCAAGACCGTAGCCGGCGACGGCGCGGATATTCTCGATCCCCTGCCCGGCGAGCATCTCCCGCAAATAACTTTGCGTTGCCGCTTCGCGGTTCGAAAGCTCCGGATGGCGATGCAAATGCCGGCGAACCTCGATCATCCGGTCGAGAATTCCGCCGTCGATGCTGATCGGGGCGGCAATCGCGCTATCCTCAGGGTTTGACATGGATTTCTCGCGGGAACCTGGTCAGGGTCTCGTTGCCGGTTTCGGTTATCAGGATGGTCTCGCTGATCTCGATGCCCCAGCCATCCATCCACATGCCGAGAATGGAATGAACGACGTTGCCGGGTTGAAGCACCGTCTTGTCGCCGGGCCTCAGGCTGATCGTGTGTTCGCCCCAATCCGGCGGATAGGCGACGCCGATGGAATAGCCGATGCGCGATTCCTTCTTCAGTCCGTAGCGTTGAATGACCTTGCGCCAGGCGGCTTCCACCGCTTCGGCGGTGGTTCCGGGCCTCGCCGCCTCGAGCACCGCGTCCATGCCCTCGATCACCGCCTTTGCCGTGTCCGCGACATTTGTCGGCGTCTTGCCGAGCTGCAGGGTTCTTGCGAGCCCGGCAGCATAGCGACGGCAGACCCCGGCGAGTTCGAGCGCGATCGTCTCGTCTTCGCCGAACCGCCTGTCGCTCCACATGATGTGCGGAGCCGAAGCGTTCTCGCCGCCGAGGATGGTTGGAGGAAGAGCGGTGATGTCGCCGGCGAAGTCCGGGCTGCCGGCGATCTGCGCCGCCTGGATGGCGGCGATCGCGTCGCATTCGCGAACGTCTGGCGCGATGACCTCGTAGGCCCGCGCGACCGCCGCCTCGGCCAGTCTCGATGCCTTGCGCAAGTAATCGATCTCGGGCGCCGATTTGACGGCGCGGATCCAGTTCACCAGGAGATCGGCGTCATGCCATCTGGCATTGGGCAGTCCGGCGACGAGCCGGGCATGCGCTTTCGGCGAAAAGTAATAGGCTTCGAGCTCGATGCCGATGTGACGATTGCCCCAGCCCTTGGCGACGATCCAGCCTGCTATCCAGTCCATGGGATGCCGATCGGCGCGCTGGACATGGTCCTCCGGGAAGCCGACAACGTTCTCGGGCTTCATCCAGGCGGTGAGCAGGCCGCCGGCGGCATCCATGGCGCGGCCGATCCAGACCGGCTCGATCTCCTCGATCGGAACCAGCACCATTTGCGGCGTGTAGAACGACCAGCCGTCATAGCCGGTGATGTAGTGCTGGTTGGCAACGTCGTTGACGATCAGGACCTCGATACCGCGCCTTGCCATCTCGGCGCGGATCTTGCGAAGCCGCTTGAGGTACTCGTCGCGCTTGAACGGCAGTTCGATCATTTTTTCTCCATGCCCTGCTGGATCAACGGCCTGAGGCGAGCCACCGCCTACCCCTTGAAATGGATTTGACCTGGCGGCAATCAGCCAAGCCGGTGCGTGGACAGGGCACAGGCCCGACATGCCCGGTAATTTTCCGGTCGCTCCCGGAAGGTCGTTGACTCGGGCTAAGTTGTAGGATGATATGTATCACCCGATATCCAGACATCACAGCTCATGACCGTTCACCGCCTTTCGCCGGAAATCCTCAGCGCCATGGAAGGCGCTGTCGGACCGAGCGGTGTCGCCATCTCAGGCTCCGACATGGCTAAATATCTCGGCGACTGGTCGGGCGATCATCGCGGCGGAGCACTTGCCGTGCTGAAGCCGGCATCGGCCGCCGAGGTCCAGGCCGTGGTTCGGCTCTGCGGCGCGCTTGGCCTCGGCATCATCCCGCAAGGCGGCAACACCGGACTGGTGGCAGGCGCGATCGACATCGAGGCGCGTGGCGCTGTGGTGATCAGCCTGGAGCGGCTGAACCGCATCCGCCTCGTCGACGCCGACAACTTCGTGCTGCAGGCCGATGCCGGCTGCGTCCTGCAGGCGATCAAGGACGCCAGCGAGGCGCATGACTGCCTGTTCCCGTTGGCGCTCGGCGCCCAGGGCAGCTGCCAGATCGGCGGCAATGCGGCGAGCAATGCCGGCGGCGTCAACGTCTTGCGCTACGGCATGGCGCGTGACCTCATCCTCGGCCTTGAAGTGGTGTTGCCCGACGGCGAGCTGTGGGACGGCTTCTCCGGTCTGCGCAAGGACAATCGCGGCTATGACCTGAAGCAGCTTTTCATCGGCTCGGAGGGCACGCTCGGCATCATCACCGGCGTCGAGCTGAAACTGTTTCCGAGGCCGGCCCGCATAGAGACCGCTATCTCGGCCTTGCCTCCTTCGAAGCGGCCGTCGCGCTGTTCCGGCAAGCGCGCCGGGCCACCGCCGACCTGATCTCGGCCTTCGAGATCATTGGCTCGGAATGCATCGATCTCGCGCGCCTGGTCGACGCCGATCTCTTGTCGCCTGTCGAGGCTCCGGTTCATGTGCTGATGGAGCTTTCCGCCAGTGCCGCTGTCGACCTGCGTGCCTTGCTGGTCGATTTCCTCGCCGGCGCCATGGAGAGCGGCCTGGTCGCAGAAGCCCTGCTTGCCGATAGCGATGGCCACGCCAAGGCATTCTGGGCGATCCGCGAGGGGCTGGTCGAGGGCCAGGCAAAGCGCGGCTACCATGTGCGCACCGACCTTTCGGTGCGGATCTCGGACATTCCTGCGCTCGTCGACCAGGCGCGCCACTTCGTGGCGCTGGAGCATCCCGGCTGGCTGCCGCAGGCCTACGGCCATGCCGGCGACGGCAACATCCATTTCAACGTCCTGCCGCCGGAAGGCCTGGCCGTAGGCGAGGCGCGCGCCCGGGGCGCCGACATCACCGCCGGTCTCTACCGCATCGCCAATTCGCTCGGCGGCTCGATCAGCGCCGAGCACGGCATCGGCCGCAGCCGCCATCGCGCCTTCTGGGCCGGGCTGGCGCCCGCCCATCGCCGCCTCGTCACCACGCTGAAACAGGCGCTCGACCCTGAGGGCCTGATGAACCCCGGCTGCCTGCTGCCGCCAAAGGAGACCGTTCCATGAAGCAAAGACTGGCCGCCATCGGCACCGTCGAAACGCTGCCGCACCGCGTCGCTGCCTTCCTCAGCCGCGAGATCGAATCGGGCGAGCTCAACCCCGGCACACGGCTGCCGACCGAACAGGAGCTTTCGGAAAAGTTCGGCGTCAGCCGCAACGTGGTGCGCGAGGCGATCGCCCAGCTTCGCGCCGACGGCATGATCGAGGCCCGGCAAGGTGTCGGCGCCTTCGTGCTGGCGCCGGAGCAGCGCGCCTCGATCCGCATCGACGG
>NZ_RZOF01000106.1:13607-16976 GCF_003998955.1 Mesorhizobium sp. M4B.F.Ca.ET.017.02.2.1
CATCGACGGCGAGGCGCTGAAGGACAGCGAGAACATGGAGCGGCTTTTCGAGCTGCGCTGCATCCTCGAGGCCGAATCCGCGGCACTTGCCGCCGAGCGGCGCGGACAGGAGCACCTCGACGCCATCAAGGCAACGCTCGACCGCATGAGCGGCGAGGAGCGCTGGGAGGAAGGCAGCATCGATGCGGACCTTTTGTTCCACCGCGAGATCGCGCGCGCCACCGGCAACAGCTACATCCACACCTTCATCTCCTTCGTCTGCGAACAGATCCGCCGCTCGATCCACTACGCCCGCCTGACCAACCCGCTGCACGATCTGGTCGAGGTCAATGTCGGCGAACATGTGCGCATCTACGAGGCGCTGGTCGCCGGCGATCCCAGCGCCGCCGAGGCAGCGATGCGCGCCCACATCATCGGCGCGGCGGAGCGCGTCGGCGTCAAGCTGCCGGCAGCGCGGCGCAAACAGTCCGGCAAGGGAAAGTAAAATGCCGATCGGGGACACAAACGCGATTTCGGATGTCTGCCTGCTCGTCGAGGACATCGAGCGCACGGTGGCGTTCTATGTCGAGAAGCTCGGCTTCCGGCTGCGCCGCCGCGCCGAGGGTTTTGCCGACTTCCATGGCGAGGGCGTGACGCTTGCCGCCTGGGAGATCGACCACATCAACCGGCATACCGGCGTGTCCAAGCTGAGATCGCCGCGCCAGGCGCACAAGGTCTGCGTGGCGGTGCGGCTCGACAGCCCCGGCGAGATCGACCGGCTGCATAGCGAGCTGAGCGCCAAGGGCGTGCCCTTCTATGGTCCGCCGCAAGACTATGTCTGGAACGCACGCTGCGCCTACTTCACCGATCCCGACGACACGCTTTGGGAATTATACGCCTGGCTCGACGGCGGCCCCGGCGACTACCACGACGAACAGCCGTAGACGGCGCGCCGTGGGAGCGGCGCGCAATGAAGAAACCTCTTGCAACAGGAGCGAAAAATGAGTGGGAACAGGCATTTCGACATGAACCGCCGCAGCTTCGTGAAATCCGGCATCGCCGCCGTCGCCGCCGCGTCCGCCGGCATGCAGCTGGTGCTGACGCCAGGCGCCAAAGCGGCCGGCAAGGTCGTCATCCAGTATGACTGGCTGATGTCCAACGGCCAGATCGGCGATATCGCCGCCGTCGCCAACGGCTATTTCAAGGCCGCCGGACTGGAGGTCGAGTTCAGCCCCGGCGGACCGAACGCAGCGACCGTGCCGCCGGTGGTCTCGGGCGCCGCCCAGCTCGGCCAGTTCTCGGAAACGCCGCAGCTCTACGCGGCGCGCGCCAGCGGTGTGCCGGTGAAGATCATCGCCTGCGGCTTCCGCACCGGCCCCTATGCCTTCACCTCGAAGCCGGCGAAGCCGATCCGCGGCGTTGCCGACCTCAAAGGCAAGAAGATCGGCATCCAGCCGACGGCGCGGTTCGTCATCGACGAGATCCTGGCCAAGAACGGCATCGATCCGTCGGAAGTCACCATCGTCAATGTCGGCTTCGACAAGGCGCCGCTGGTGCGCGGCGATGTCGACGCCATCGGCGGCTGGATCACCAACACGCAGGCGCTGAGCGTCGTCGGCGACGACCGCATCGACCTCCTCGTGCGCGATCTCGGGCTTAGTTCCTACGCCGATGTCTATTTCGCCACCGACAAGGCGATCGAGGAGAATGCAGACACGCTGGCGAAGTTCATCGGCGCCGTCGCCAAGGGTTGGGGCTGGGTGCATGCCAACCCGCAGGACGCGGTGAAGAAGATGGTCGCCGCCTATCCGGAGATGGATCTCGGCTGGGAGGAAAAGACGATCAACCTCGTTCTCAAGCTTTCCTTCGACGGCGCCACCGCCAAGGACGGCTGGGGCACGTTCGACCCTGCCTCCATCGAGGAGCAGCTGGCGCTGCTCGACAAGGTCGGCCAGTACCCGAACGGCCGGCCGGCGGCCGCGGATGTCTACACCACCAAGATCCTCGAACTGTCGGCCGCCGACCGGCCCAAGCTCGACGCGCCCGCCGCCTGATGGCGAACGCGATCGAGGCAAGCCGACTGGATGTCGGCTATGGCGTCCGGCAGACGGCGGTGAAAGTGCTCGCCGGCCTCGACCTCACGGTCGCGGCCGGCTCCTTCCTGTCGATCCTCGGCCCGTCGGGATGCGGCAAGTCGACCCTGCTGCGCGTGGTCGCCGACCTGCTCGACCCGCTCGGCGGCACGATCAGCGTGCTTGGCGACACGCCGCATGCGGTGCGCTCGCGCCGCGATGTCGGTTTCGTCTTCCAGGATTCGACGCTGCTGCCCTGGCGCACGGTGCGCGACAATGTGCGTTTGCCGCTTGCAGTCGGGCAAGGCAGCCTGACGCGCAAGATCGAGGACCGCAGCGAGGAATTGCTGGAACTGATGGGGCTTGGCGGCTTCGGCGAGCGCCTGCCGCACCAATTGTCGGGTGGCCAGCGCCAGCGCGTGGCGATCGCCCGCGCACTGCTCGGCGAGCCCAGGCTGCTGTTGATGGACGAGCCCTTCGGCGCGCTGGACGAGATCACACGCGACCGCCTCAACGACGAATTGCTGGCGCTGTGGCGGCGCACCGGCACGACCATCCTCTTCGTCACCCATTCGATCGCCGAAGCCGCCTATCTTGGCGAGCGGGTCATCGTGCTTGCCGCCAATCCGGGACGGCTGATCAAGGATCTCGACATGCGGCCGTTCAAGCAGGACGGCAACCGCTGCTCGCGCGAAGATCCGGCTGTCATCGCTGCCATGGCGGAACTGCGCGCGGCGCTGGAGCGCGCGTCATGAAACAGGCACCCTTGCCGCCGGCGCTGGCGATCGCGCTGCCCGTGCTTGGCGCGGCCTCCATCCTGTTCACCTGGCAGTTCCTGCTGCCGTGGCTCGGCGTGCCGGCCTATATCGTGCCGACGCCGACGGCGATATTCGGCGTCTTCCAGAAGAGCTTTGCATTGCTGCTCGGCAATCTCTGGCCGACGCTGATCGAGGCGCTGGCCGGCTTCGTCATCGGCAACCTTGCGGCCGTGATGCTCGCCGTGCTGTTCGTGCACAGCCGCGTTCTGCAGGCCGCTTACTTCCCGATCGTGCTGTTCTTCAACACCATCCCGATCCTGGCGCTGTCGCCGATCATCATCCTGATCTTCGGGCTCGGCATGACGCCGAAGATCGTCATCGCCGCGGTGATCTGCTTCTTCCCGACGCTGGTCAACATGATCCGCGGACTGGATTCGGCCAGCAGCAGCGAGCACGAGCTGTTTAGGGTTCTATCGGCGACGCGCTCGGAGATTTTCTGGAGCCTGCGCCTGCCGCGCGCGCTGCCGATGCTGTTCTCCTCGCTTAGGATTGCCTCCGCC
>NZ_RZOF01000107.1:0-16945 GCF_003998955.1 Mesorhizobium sp. M4B.F.Ca.ET.017.02.2.1
GTCCATATGCGGGTAGAGCGCGTAGGACTGGAACACCATGGCGATGTCGCGGTCCTTGGGCGCCACATCGTTGACCAGCCGCTCGCCGATGCGGATCTCGCCGCCCGAAACCTCCTCCAGCCCGGCGATCATGCGCAGCAAGGTCGACTTGCCGCAGCCGGACGGGCCGACCAGCACGACGAACTCGCCATCGGCGATCTCGAGGTCGACGCCGTGCAGGATGCGCAGCGAGCCATAATCCTTCTCGACATGTTGCAGCGTGACGGAAGCCATCGATTATCCTTTGACCGCGCCGGCGGTGAGGCCGGTGACGAGATAGCGTTGCAGGAAGGCGAAGAAGATGCAGACCGGGATCAGCGCCAGGATGGAGGCCGCCATCATCTGCCCCCAGTCGACGGCGAACTTGCCGATGAAGGTGAGCAGGCCGACGGCGAAGGTTTTCTGGTCGTCGCTCGAGATCAGCATCAGCGCGAACAGCAATTCGCTCCAGGCGGCGGTGAAGACGAAGCCGAGCGTCGCCCCCATGCCGGGCAAAGTCAGCGGCACGATCACACGGCGCATTGCCTGTGCGCGCGTGCAGCCGTCGATCATCGCCGCCTCCTCCAGATCCTTCGGGATGCCGTCGAAGAAGGACTGCATGAGGAAGGTGGCGAAGGCGGTGTTGAAGGCGGTGTAGATGATGATCAGCCCGGTCAGGCTGTTGGTCAGGCCGATCTGGCCCATGATCCGGTAGATCGGCGGTATGACCATGACCAGCGGGAAGGTCTGGGTCAGCAGCAAAAGGATCGCCAGCGTCGCCTTGCCGCGAAAGGTGAAGCGCGACATGGCATAGCCGGCCAGCGTGGCGATGACCGTCACCAATGCCGCCGTCGACACCGAGACGATCACGCTGTTCAGGAAATAGCGCGGGAAGTCGGAGGCTTCGAGCACGGTGACGAAATTCTGCAAGGTCGTCTGCGACGGCCAGAAGGTGATGCCTTCGGAATAGAGCAGCCGCTCCGGCGTCACCGAGATCTTCAGCGTCCAGAAGATCGGGAACAGCGCGAAGACCATGTAAGCGGCGATTGCCGCGTAGAGGCCGATACCGCCGGCGAGGCGCGAGGAGGTGGAGCGACCGGCGATCATCAGACATGCCTCACAAGCGAGCGGCGGATGGCGATCAGCCCGATAGCATAGGCAATGAGCAGCACCAGGAGCAGCACGGCGACCGCCGAGGCATAGCCTTTGTCGAGCGACTTGAAGGCGCTGACATAAATGTAGACCGGCACCGTGCTGGTCGATCCCGCCGGTCCGCCTTCGGTCATGACGAAGATCAGGTCGGCGAAGGTGGCGATCCAGATCGTGCGCAACATGACGGTGATGACGATGGTGGGCGCCAGGAACGGCAGCGTCACCTTGGTGAAGCGCTGCCAGGGCGACGCGCCGTCGATTGCCGCGGCCTCGTGCAGTTCCGACGGGATCGACTTCAGCGCCGCCAGCAGCGTGATGGCGAAGAACGGGATGCCGAACCAGATGTTGGCGACAATCGGTCCCCACATGGCGGTGGCCGGATCGGAGAGCACATTGGTCGGTTCGGCCTTCAGCCCGAGCGCAAAGAGCCAGTGCGGCAGCGGCCCGATAATCGGGTTGAACAGCCAGGCCCAGGTGAGGCCGGAGAGGAAGGACGGCACCGCCCAGGGCAGGAACACCACCGCCTGCACCACCTTGCGGCCATAGAACGGCTTGTCGAGCAGCAACGCCAGGCCGAGGCCGAGAAAGAACTGGAAGAACAGGCTGGCGACGGTCCACCACAGCGTGTTGATCAGCGCCTGGCCAAGGACGGCGTCCGAGAGCATCGCCTGATACTGGCCGAGCCCGACATATTCCGACTTGAAGGCCGAGAATTTGCGGAAGGAATAGCTGATGCCGATGATCAATGGCACCAGCAGCACCACGACAAGCAGGACGATAGCCGGCGAAAGATAAAGCCAAGGCTCGATCGCGGCCTTGCTCAGCCCGCTCTTGCGCGACCGGGCGGCGGATCGGATTTCGGACACTGCGTAGGTCATACGGTGCTCGCGTTGGAGGGTGGGTGCCGGCGTTAGCGACAGCGTCCTTCTCCCCGTTCACGGGGAGAAGATGCCGGCAGGCAGATGAGGGGCGGCGCGAACCTTTCGGAAGTGGGCGCTGCCCCTCATCCGGTCCTTCGGACCACCTTCTCCCCGTGAACGGGGAGAAGGAAGAAGGGTCACTTCTTGTTCTTAGCCATCCAGTCCTGCTGTTCCTTGGTCAGGAACGCGGCCCATGCGTCGGCCGCCTCCTTGGCCGTCTTCTGGCCGAGCAGCACTTCCTGGAAGTTCTTGATCGCCACCTGGTCGACGAAGTTGCCGAGGTTTTCCAGATGCGTCGGCGGCGTGACCATTTCATATTTGGAGCTGTCGCTGAGCTCGGTGAACCAGCCCTTGAACTGCTCGGTCTTGAAATGGGCATCCTGGTCGGCGCCGTTGTGGATCGGCACGACGCCGACTTCCTTGGCCCATTCCAGATTGTCCTTCGGCGACAGCAGGGTGGCCATCAGCTTCCACGCATCGTCCTTGTGCTGCGAATTGGCAAACATCGCCCAGCCGGCATAGCCCAGCGTCGGGTAGGACTTGCCGCTCGGTCCGACCGGCAATGGCGCGACGGCGAAATCATCGGCGCTCATCTTGTCGGCGATGCCGAGCAGCGCGTCGGGATCCTGGTTGAGCATGGCGCAGGTGCCGGAATAGAAGCCGGTGACGGTCTCGTTGAAGCCCCAGCTCACGGCATCCTTCGGCGCCAGGCCGTTCTTGTACATGTCGGCCAGCATCTGCAGGCCCTTGACCGAGCCTTCGTCGTTGATGGTCGAGGTGCCGTCCTCGTTGAAGTAGCCGCCCTTGCCGGCGGCGATGTTCATGAACATGTGCATGCCGTTGAAGGCGCCCGGGCCGCCGCGCAGGCAGTAGCCATATTTGCCGGGGATGGCCGAGATCTTCTTGGAGTCCTCGACGAACTCGTCGAGCGTCGCCGGCGGGCCGTCGAGACCGGCTTCCTTGAACAGCTTCTTGTTCCAGAACAGCGCGTTCACATAGTAGCCGTAAGGGATCATGAACTGGGTGTTGTTGACGGTCGAGCCGAACTGCTTGGCGCGATCGCCGAGCGTCTTGGCGTCGTCCCACTTGGCCATGTAGGGACCGAGGTCTTCGAGCTGGCCGTTGTTGGCATAGAGGCCCATCCAGCGTTCCGGCATCTCGACGACGTCGGGCGTGTCGCCGGCCTGGACCATGGTGAGGAATTTCTCAAAAGCCTGGCCCCAGGGCAGCGAGACGAGCTCGACCTTGACGCCCGGATTGGCGGCCTCGAATTCGGCGATCTGCTTCTTGAGGAATTCGGTGCGCGGCGGGCTGGTGATGACCTCGACCATCTTGATTGTGCTGTCGGCCAGCGCGCCGCTGGCGGAAATCGCCAGGCCGGCGACGGCGGCAAGCATCAGCGTCAGTCTCTTCATGTTCAGGACTCCCATTTTGAACGCTCAGTTTATTTTTTTGCTTTGTCGAAGGCCTGGGCGATGTCGGCCCAGAGATCCTCGACGCTTTCCAATCCGACATTGAAGCGGATGGTTCGGGGGCTGACGCCGAAGCGCGCCATCGAATTCAAGCCCGGCGTCTGCTCGAGCGAGGCCTTGGCCGGCACGACCAGGCTTTCATGACCGCCCCAGCTGACGCCGATGCGGAAGAATTTCAGCGCATCGACGAAAGCGGGAATGTCGACATCCTCCGTCACCTCGAAGGAGAACAGCCCGGCATAGCCGGCAAGCGTCTTCTTGCCGGGATGGTTGGAATAGGCGGGATGGTTGACGCGCTCGACCTTGCCATGCGCCTTCAGCCGCTCGGCGAGGATGAGACCGCTTTTCATGTGATGCGGCAGCCTGAGCGGCAGGGTGCGCAGCCCGCGCAAAAGCAGCCAGCCTTCGAAGGGCGACAGCTTGCCGCCGAGCGAGGAATAGGTCTGCTCGTTGATGTGCCTGATATGCGCGGCCGATCCCGCCACCACGCCGGCGACGGTGTCGCTGTGGCCGCCGAGATATTTCGAAGCCGAGTGCAGGACGAGGTCGACGCCGTGCGCGATCGGCTTCTGGAACACCGGCGTCGCCCAGGAATTGTCGATGGTGGTGACGATGCCCTGCTCCTTGGCCAATCGCGTCAGATGGGCGATGTCCTGCAGTTCGAACATCATCGAGGTCGGGCTCTCGAGGTAAAGCAGCTTTGCGCCGGGGAGTGCCGCCGCCACCCCGTCCGGGTCCGAGCCGTCGACATAGTCGACCTTGATTTGCAGGCGCGGGAACAGCCGCTCGAACAGCCGGTAGGCATCGCCATAGCAGTTGCGCACGGCGACGATGCGCTCGCCGGCGCCGACAAAGGCGAGCACGGTGGCGCTGATCGCCGCCATGCCGCTGGAGAAGCCGCGCGCGGCTTCGGCGCCTTCCAAAGCCGCGACACGCGCCTCGAACTCCATCACCGTCGGATTGTCGCCGCGCGAATAGATCGGTTGCTTTCTGCGGCCGGCGAATGTGTCGGCCATGTCGGCATAGCTGGCGAAGGTGAACAGCGAGGTCTGGTAGATCGGCGGCACCACCGGACCACCCGGGAACGGATCGTCATGCGCCAGCAGCGTCGCCGCCTCGGCCAGATAGTCGCTGCTGGAAAGGCCCGGGTCGAAACCGGTCGGGTGCTCGTTCATTTGCGGTCCGAAAGCTTGAGGTTGGCGGCGCCGCGCTTCAAATCGTCCTCGACGGTGGCGATGAGCTTCAGCGCCTCGACGCGGGCGCCGTCGGGGTCACGCGCGGCAATGCAATTGAAGATGCTGCGGTGATAAGGAAAGCTGGCATGGCCGAAATCGCGCACGCCCAGAGGATGTTCCCAGAAGCGGTGAAACATCTCGTACATGGCGGCGATGATCTGCTCGAACAGCGGATTGCCGGAGGCGCGGAAGATCGCCTGATGGAATTCCCAGTCCTCCTCCGACGACATGCCGGCGCGGGTCTGGAAGGCCTCCTCCATCAGGTCGAGCTTGCGCTCGATCTCGGCGAGCTCGGCCTTGCCGGCACGAATGGCGCAGAGCGCGGCGGCCTCCGCCTCCAGCGCGCGGCGGATCTCCAGCGTGGACATCAGGCCGGCGAAATCGTTACCGCCGGCAAGCGTCAGCGGCATGTGCAACATGTCGGGCGAGACCGCGGCCTTGAGATAGGTGCCTGAGCCCTGACGGCGCTCGACGAGGCCGAGGCCCTCCCAGCGCGTCAACGCCTCGCGCACCGTGTTGCGGCTGACCTTGAGGCGCTCGGCCAGAATGCGCTCGGTCGGAAGCTTCTCACCGGGGCCGAGCGCTTCCTGCCTGACGAACCCCGCCAACGCCTTCAGCACCGCGTCGTCGCGGGCCGTCGTCTGGATGGGGGGCAAGAGATCGGTCACGCCGGCAGAGCCTAAAGTGGTTCAATGGTCCAACCAATTTCTGCACAGGCCGACGGGCGAGTCAACAGCCGAGACGAGACAGGCCGAACGGCGCATGGATGCGCCATTCGGCCGGAAGGTTCAGCCGTGGGCGCGCACCGGGGCATTGCGCCAGCGCGCGAACATTTCCTCGCGGACCCGCCGCGACGCCGAGAGCCGCTCTTTCGCCTCCGCCAACACGGCAGGCGATGCCTCTGCGGGCGTGCCTGAGCGGAACGGAGGTGCCGGCGCATATTCGAGTGCAAGCTGCACGGTTTCGGCTTCGGCCTGTCCGAGCAGCCTCGCGACCAGGAGAAGACCGAAATCGATCCCCGATGTGACGCCCCCTGCGGTGATCAGCTTGCCGTCCTCGACGATCCGCTCGTCGACAGGGATGGCGCCGAATTCTTCCAGGAAATCATGCGCATACCAATGCGTTGTCGCGCGCTTGCCCTTCAACAGCCCGGCCGCGCCGAGCACCAAAGCGCCGCTGCACACCGAGGTGATGTAGCGCGCCTGCACCGCGCGCTCCCAGACGAAGTCGAGAACTGTCTGATCCTCCAGTAGTGCGTTGACGCCGCCGCCGCCAGGAACGCACAGCACGTCGAGAGGCCGGCAATCGTCGAAGGTGGCTGTCGCGGTAAGGGGCAGCCGCGTCGACGACATCACCGGATCGCGATCCTTCCAGATCAATTCCACCTCGGCGCCCTTTGCCGATGCCAGGACTTCGTAGGGGCCGGTGAGGTCGAGTTGCTGGACGTTGGGGAACACAAGGATGCCGAGACGAAGGACCATGGAAATCTCCTCAGGTTGACTCCGGCCAAGCTAAGGCATCATGCTTTGGCAAGATCGCCAATCACCCCTCGTTTCAAGCCAAAGCCATGCGCCGTATCGAAATCCTTGCCTATCCCGACGTCCAGCTCCTCGATGTCAGCGGGCCGCTACAGGTGTTCGCCAGCGCCAACGACTTCAAGATCCAGGCCGGCGAACCGGCGGCCTATGAGGTCATGGTCGTCGCCGCCTCGCCGCGGATCAGGACGTCGGCTGGCCTCGTGCTCGAGGCTACGCTGCTGCCGCCGCATGGGTCCGGGATCGACACGCTGATCGTGCCGGGCGGATGGGGCGTCAGCGCGGCCTGCGAGGATCGCGAGCTCCTGCAATGGGTGATCGGCCGCTCGCGCGATGCCACGCGAACAGCCTCGGTTTGCAGCGGCGCCTTCCTGCTAGCGACCGCAGGCCTGCTCGATGGCCGTCGCGCGGTTACCCATTGGGGACGCTGCGCCGAGTTTGCACGGCGCTTTCCAGCGGTCCGGCTCGAACCCGACCCGATCTTCATTCGTGACGGCAATGTCTGGACATCGGCGGGGGTCACGGCGGGCATAGATCTCGCGCTGTCCTTCGTCGAGGCCGATCTTGGCCGACGCATGGCGCTTGCCGTGGCACGCCAGCTGGTGGTGTTCCTGAAACGTCCCGGCGGCCAGGCGCAATTCAGCCAGACGCTCAAGCTGCAGGAAGGCGACGAGCGCTTCGACCGGCTGCATGGCTGGATCCTGGACAATCTGGACGGCGACCTTTCGCTGCCGAATTTGGCCGACCGCGCCAACATGAGCCCGCGCAGCTTCTCGCGGCATTATCGCGAAGCGACGGGTCGGACACCGGCCCGCGCCATCGAAGAGATCCGAATCGAGGCAGCGCGGCGAATGCTGGAACGGGGACAGGCGATCAGCCAGACGGCCCGGCGCTGCGGCTTCGGCTCGGAAGAAACGATGCGGCGCGGCTTTCTACGCGTCCTCGGCACCAACCCGCGCGACTATCGCGAGCGTTTCTGATCGCGCCTTCTCGCCCTGAATGTTCGCTACAACGGGCTCTCGACCAGCCGATGTGACTGCACGGCGGCGCGACCGATTTCGGTCAGCGCGTAGATGCCGCGTTCGGCCCTGGCGAACCAGCCATAGTAATTGTGCAGCAGGATGCTCGCCGCGCGCGGCGAAAGCACTTTCAGGTCGCGCGGCCGCTTGGGACCATCGGCCATGGCGGCGGCACAAGCGAGCGCCTCCTGCCGGTAGGCGGTCATGATGGGCGTGCGCGTGCTGCCGCCGGTAGCCGGGTCGCCCTTGCGGCGATAATGCTCCTCCATCAGGCGCGAGCGCCGCCTGGGATCGCGCCGCGGCGGCAGGGCGGCGGGACTGAGCAGGAGTTCGACCTCGCCCTTGCCGCCGACGCCGAGCAAGCCGAAGCCAAGTCGCCGGCACAAGGCCCGGAAGCGGCGGTCGTGCTCGCGGCCCTTGCCGCGCGCCGACATAAGCGCGGCAAGCCAGACCTCGTCGCAGGCGGCGGCGCGATCGACCGCCTGGAGCACAAGCTCGAGATTGAACTGCAGTTTCAGTTCGCAGATGACGACCACCGGCGGCTCGCCTTCGCGCAGCCCGACCACGTCGCAGCCGCCGACTTCGCCCTTGACGGTGAAATCCAGGCTCTCGAGGAACCGCTTCACCGGGACGTAGAGGGACGTTTCCTGCATGCGGCGAGACATAGCCGATTCGGCCCGGGTCCGGACAGCGCCGCCAAAGTGAAGCCGGCCCGCACTATCGTGAAGAACCGCAGCGCGCGTTCGGCCTGGATCGATCGCGGCCAGCGCCGCGACGGCCATTCACTTCGCCAGAAGGCTACTGCCTGGTGAACAGACCGGTGTAGGTCTGGCCGGCAAGCGCATAACTGGCGGCCAGCGTTCCGTCGGGAAGCATTGTGGCGGTGACGTCGGCGCCGTTCGGCAGGCGCCCGAGCTTCAAAGTGCTGCCGACGATTTTCCCGGCGCCATCGGCCACTCCCGGCTTGTTGTCGGCCAGATCTCCCCAGGCATAGGTGACAGTCACCTGCCCGCGCGGAGAAACCGTCAGCACGGCGAGCTTGCCTTCATACATCCCGTCCAGCTGTCCGGCCCATATGCCCGAAAATGCGGCATACTTTGCCGGAACGCCCTTGCCGGGGGGCGTGACCACCACGGATGGATCCAAGACCGCCGAACCCTGGGGAGCAGGAACAGCAACTGCGGCAGCCACGGCAGGCTGGGGAGGTGGCGGTGGCGGCGCTTCAGGCGCCGACTGGCAGGCGGCGAGCGCGAATGCCGCGAATCCGAGCATCGGAAAAGGACTGTTTGGTGGAGCCAATCGGAATCGAACCGACGACCTCTTGAATGCCATTCAAGCGCTCTCCCAACTGAGCTATGGCCCCACTCCCGGCAGTCAGCCGGCGCCGTTTCCGGCGAAGAGATCCGGCGCGGGTTTGGATCCGCGCCGTCAAGTGCAGGCGGCTTCTAACCCCGCCTTCGGTCAAGATCAAGCCTTCAACGACCGCTTTTTCGTCACAGGCCAAAAAGGCCGGCAAACGGTCGCGCCCGGGGCCTGATCAGACCTCGTCGTCGTCGTCGCCGACGCCGATCATGTCAGAGACATCGTCGTCCTCTTCCTCTTCATTGGCAAGGAAGGTGTCGTCCTCGTCGTCGCCGAGGTCCACATCGTCCTCGTCGTCGCCGAGATCGGGAAGATCGTCGCCGCCCTTGGCCTCTTCGTCGGCCTCCTCGAGCGAAACGACCTCGGCGCCCTCTTCGTCCTCGCCGTCGACTTCCTTGTCGGCAACTTCCTCGTCCTCTTCGAGGGCAGAAATCTTGCCATCCTCGAAATAGGAACGCGGATAGCTCTTGCCGGTATAGGGCGAGACAATCGGGTCCTTGTTCAGGTCATAGAATTTCCGACCCGTTTCCGGGTCGATGCGTTTGGTGCCAAGTTCAGCTTTTGCCACAGCAGGCCTCGTAGATAGAAGAGTGGTCCCCTTAACCGCAGTTTACGGCGCTGTCAAAGCCAAAAGCCGGCTTCGGGCCGACGCCGCAAAAGCCCGCAATCGCAGGCGTTGCACCAAGGGGATGACCATTCCCGTCCGCCGTGATACGAGACCGCCGCAACAAAAGAAAAGTGCCGGTGCGCCGGCGTTCCATCCAGGGAAAACCATGTCTCACGCTGCCGCTCCGAAACCGGCCACGGCCCGCAAATCATCAGCGCTCTCCGGCACGGCGCGCGTGCCGGGCGACAAGTCGATCTCGCACCGTTCCTTCATGTTCGGCGGCCTTGCGTCCGGCGAAACCCGCATCACCGGCCTGCTCGAGGGCGAGGATGTCATGCGCACCGGCGCGGCGATGAAGGCGATGGGCGCGCATATCGAGAAGCGCGGCGCCGAATGGGTGATCCGCGGCACCGGCAACGGCGCGCTGCTCCAGCCCGATGGCCCGCTCGATTTCGGCAATGCCGGCACCGGCTCGCGGCTCACCATGGGCCTGGTCGGCACCTATGACATGGAAACGACCTTCATCGGCGACGCCTCGCTGTCTGGCCGGCCGATGGGCCGGGTGCTGGAGCCGCTGCGCCAGATGGGCGTGCAGGTGTTGAAGGCGACGCCCGGCGACCGCATGCCGATCACGCTGCGCGGCCCCAAGCACGCCGCCCCCATCACCTACCGCGTGCCGATGGCTTCGGCTCAGGTGAAGTCGGCGGTGCTGCTGGCGGGCCTGAACACGCCGGGCATCACCACCGTGATCGAGCCGGTGATGACGCGCGACCACACCGAAAAGATGCTGAAGGGATTTGGCGCCAATCTGACGGTCGAAACCGACGAGCGCGGCGTGCGCCACATCTTCATCGAGGGCCAGGGCAAGCTCAGCGGGCAGACGATCGCGGTGCCTGGCGACCCGTCCTCGGCGGGCTTCCCGCTGGTGGCGGCGCTCATCGTGCCGGGCTCGGACATCGTCATCGAGAACGTGCTGATGAACCCGACTCGCACCGGCCTGCTCCTGACGCTGCAGGAGATGGGGGGCCGGATCGACATCCTCAACCCGCGCAATGCCGGCGGCGAGGACGTCGCCGACCTGCGCGTGCGCTCTTCGGAATTGAAGGGCGTCACCGTGCCGCCGGAGCGGGCGCCGTCGATGATCGACGAATATCCGGTGCTGGCGGTTGCGGCGAGCTTCGCCGAGGGCGAGACGCTGATGCAGGGGCTGGAAGAGCTGCGCGTCAAGGAATCCGACCGGCTTTCGGCCGTCGCCAACGGGCTGAAGCTCAACGGCGTCGACTGCACGGAAGGCGAAGCGACGCTTGCCGTGCGCGGCAGGCCGGGCGGCAAGGGGCTGGGCAGACACCCCAACGGGCCGGACACGACGGTGAAGACCCATCTCGACCACCGCATCGCCATGAGTTTCCTCGTCATGGGACTGGCGAGCGAAAAGCCGGTGACCATCGACGACGCCAACATGATCGCAACGAGCTTTCCGGAATTCATGGGGCTGATGAAGGGGCTGGGCGCGGAGATTTCCTAAACCCAGGATTGTCGCCAAATTTGGCTATCAACTCAATTGTTCTTTAAGGCCGATCCTTCAAGGTCATGCGAACTTTTGGGGAGAGCCATGAACATCCTAGCCTCGATTTTGCTTGCGATCATAGCAGCCGTCGTTTTGATCGTTGCAAAGGCTGTATCCGTGGCCAAGATGATCAATGAGCGAAATTATTCGTTCGCGCGCTTCGGCTTGATCACGGCGCTTTGGGCCGGGCTTACCATTCCAAGCGTGGGTTCTACCTGTGGGCCGGTAGGTTGCACATACGGTTTGCATTTCGGCTGGGTGCTTGAAATGACCAAAGCCGAGATGCCCGCAAATGCGATTTTTTTTGTAATGGGCGGCTACGCGATCCTCAGCGTGTATTTCCTCGGGCATGCGCTGGGATGGCTATTGACTTTGTTAGGGGCATGCCGCCGGCCTGCTGCGCATTAGCTCGACATTTCGACCAGACACTATGCGCAACGGATCCAAAACCGATGACGGGTTTGTAATCGTTTCATTTCGTAGAGGAACCGGTTCCTACAAGATAACTCCCGAGCAGCATGAATTCATAAAAAGGCAGCTTTGCCGTGAGTATTATGCAGCGATTCTGACCACGGTTCCTCTCGCTGGCCTCGTGCTGCTTTGGTTCGGCGGACACGTCGCCACGCATTGGCTCGTGCTCGTCGCAATCATTTATGTGGCAGGCAATACGGCTCTGAGCATTGCTCGCTTTCGGGCGATCGCTCACGTGAAAAGGTTCGCTGCCAGGTCTTCCGTGCCGGTCGAATTTCCCGGCATGCCAGAGTTCAAGGAAGTCCTCCTGAAGGCGTGGCGGGACAGTCGCGCAGATGCTGCCGCCCTGCGCGGACAGCATGCGATTTTGATGTGTCAGGTTTTCTTGGCCTATGGCGGGCTGAGCTTGGTGCTTAGGCAACTGGGCGTGGAAAAACTGGCCGGCCTGCCTGTCCTCGGCTCCGGTCTCGCCGCGAGCCTGGTCTTTGTCGGCGCAGTTTCCTTGCTGATAGCACGGGTATTTCGGAAGCAGGACAAGACGGAGGAATAAGTCCCTCCCTTGTCAACACTACCCCCGACAGGTTTAAGGGGGCATGACACGCGTCTTCACCATCGCGATCGACGGGCCTGCAGGCGCGGGCAAAGGCACGCTTGCCCGCCGGCTTGCCGACCACTACCGGCTGAACCTGCTCGACACCGGCCTCACCTATCGCGCCGTCGCGCATGCGCTGCTGCAGCTCGGCCTGCCGCTCGACAATGTCTCGGCGGCGGAAACCGCGGCGCGGCAGGTGGACCTTTCAAAGCTCGATCGCGCCGTGCTGTCGGCGCATGCGGTGGGCGAGGCCGCTTCCAAGGTCGCCGTTTTCCCGACTGTGCGGCGCATTCTGGTCGAAAAGCAGCGCGCCTTCGCCAAAACGCCGCCGGGCGCCGTGCTCGACGGGCGCGACATCGGCACCGTCGTGTGCCCCGACGCCGACATCAAGCTTTATGTGACGGCAAGCGCAGAGGTGCGGGCGAGACGCCGGCTGGCGGAGATCGAGAGCATCGGCGGCAGCGCCGATTTCGCCACCATTCTGGCCGACATCGAGCGGCGCGACGAGCGCGACATGGGCCGCGCCGACTCGCCGCTCAAGCCGGCCGCCGACGCGCACTTGCTTGATACGTCCGAAATGGCTATAGAGGCCGCGTTCCTGGCGGCCATGGCGATCATCGACGACGTCCTGGCCAAGAGAAACAAAGCCTGAGCCGGGTTTTTCCTCGTGTTTCCGTTGCCGGAGGCGAAGAAAATACCCATATCGGGCACTAACCAGCCTGCCAGCATTCTTCATGCGCCGGACTTGCCGCTTTGAGCGGCCAAGGGCTCTTCAGCCCGGAACGCCGGCAGGCTCACGCAACGCTAACCCACGGCGCCCGTCCCGCTCGATATGCGGGGCACTTCAGGAGAAACAATGTCAGCTGCTAATCCGTCTCGCGACGATTTCGCGAGCATGCTCGAAGAATCATTCACCGCCGGCCATTCCGGCGAGGGCCAGGTTGTCCGGGGCACGATCACCGCGATCGAAAAGGACATGGCCATCATCGACGTCGGCCTCAAGGTCGAAGGCCGCGTGCCGCTGAAGGAATTCGGCGCCAAGGGCAAGGAGTCGTCCCTCAAGGTCGGCGACACCGTCGAAGTCTATGTCGAGCGCATCGAAAACGCGCTTGGCGAAGCCATGCTGTCGCGCGAGAAGGCGCGCCGCGAGGAGAGCTGGGTGCGCCTCGAGGAGAAGTTCACCAAGGGTGAGCGCGTCGAAGGCGTCATCTTCAACCAGGTCAAGGGCGGCTTCACCGTCGACCTCGACGGCGCCGTGGCGTTCCTGCCGCGCAGCCAGGTCGATATCCGCCCGATCCGCGACGTCTCGCCGCTGATGCACAATCCGCAGCCCTTCGAGATCCTCAAGATGGATCGCCGCCGCGGCAACATCGTGGTGTCGCGCCGCACCGTGCTCGAGGAGAGCCGCGCCGAACAGCGTTCGGAAATCGTGCAGAACCTCGAAGAGGGCCAGGTGGTCGAAGGCGTGGTCAAGAACATCACCGACTACGGTGCGTTCGTCGACCTCGGCGGCATCGACGGCCTGCTGCATGTCACCGACATGGCATGGCGCCGCGTCAACCATCCGACCGAGATCCTCAACATCGGCCAGACGGTCAAGGTGCAGATCATCCGCATCAACCAGGAAACCCACCGCATCTCGCTCGGCATGAAGCAGCTCGAGAGCGATCCGTGGTCGGAGATCGGCACCAAGTTCCCGATCGGCAAGAAGATCAAGGGCACCGTCACCAACATCACCGACTACGGCGCGTTCGTCGAGCTGGAGCCGGGCATCGAGGGCCTCATCCACGTTTCGGAAATGTCGTGGACGAAGAAGAACGTGCACCCCGGCAAGATCCTGTCGACGACCCAGGAAGTCGACGTGGTGGTGCTCGAGGTCGATCCGGCCAAGCGCCGCATCTCGCTCGGCCTCAAGCAGACGCTGGAGAACCCGTGGGAGGCCTTCGCGCGCACCCATCCGGTCGGCAGCCAGGTCGAGGGCGAGGTCAAGAACAAGACCGAGTTCGGCCTGTTCATCGGCCTGGAAGGCGACGTGGACGGCATGGTCCACCTCTCCGACCTCGACTGGACCCGTCCGGGCGAGCAGGTGATCGAAGAGTACAATCGCGGCGACGTGGTCAAGGCGCAGGTGCTCGACGTCGACATCGAGAAGGAGCGCATCTCGCTCGGCATCAAGCAGCTGGCCCGTGACACGGTCGGTGAAGCGGCGACTTCGGGCGAACTGCGCAAGAACGCCGTCGTCACCTGCGAGGTCATCGGCGTCAAGGATGGCGGTCTGGAAGTGCGGCTGGTCGACAGCGGCATCGAGACCTTCATCAAGCGCTCCGACCTCAGCCGCGACCGTGACGAGCAGCGCCCCGAGCGCTTCACCGTCGGCCAGAAGGTCGACGCCCGCGTCATCGCCTTCGATAAGAAGACCCGCAAGCTGCAGGTCTCGATCAAGGCGCTGGAAATCGCCGAGGAGAAGGAAGCGGTCGCCCAGTACGGCTCGACCGACTCCGGCGCCTCGCTGGGCGATATCCTGGGCGCGGCGCTGAAGAAGCAGGGCAACTAAAGCATTCCAGGAAAACCGCGCAGCGGTTTTCCGTCCGGAATTGCTTGAGCCTCTTCGCCCAAGCCAAACAAGAACCCCGCCGGAGCGATCCGGCGGGGTTTTTTGTTTGGCCGCCCGACCGACCGATATCAGAGCAATGCCAGGAAAAGTGTGAAACGGTTTTCCGTCCGGAATTGCGTCAAAACAAAGAGATACGGCGGTTCAGCGTTTCAATGAAACGATGAACAGCTCTAGGCCCTGCCGTAGAGCGGCACCAGCGTGCCGCTCATGGCCATATTGGTGGGCGAGGCGAGATAGGCGATCGCCTCGGCGGCGGCTTCGAGGCTCACCCATTTGGTGAAATCGGCGTCCGGCATGTCGGCACGGTTGGCCGGCGTATCGAGCGTCGAAGGCGCCACCGCGTTGACCAGTATGCCCTTGTGCTTCAGCTCCTCGGCCATCGCCACCGTCATCGCCGCGACCGCCGCCTTGCTGGCGGCATAGGCGACCATGCCCGAACCGCGCCGCGGATCGAGCCCGGCTCGCGCCGTGACGTTGACGATGCGCCCGGCCGTGCCCGAAGTCAGCATCGAGCGGATCGCGGCACGGCAACAGAGAAAGGTGGTGCGGGCGTTGGTGTCCATCATCTCGGCGAAGGAGGCCGATTCGATCTTCTCCACTGGCGCCATGGCAAAGCCGCCGGCGAGGTGAATCGATCCCCACAGGTCCGTCACCTGGTTGTAGAACGCCTCGACCTTGGTCGAATCCGACAGGTCAACATTGTGCGCCAGCCTGACGCGATCATGGGCGGCGAACGGAAAGTGCGGCGGCGCCGCGGCATGGGCGTTGGGGACATGGCAGACCGCGCCCTGCTCCAGGAGCTTGCCGACAACCGCGCCACCCAGCGCCCCCGTGCCGCCGGTCACCACGATATGCCTGCCGTCCAGTGTTTCCGTCATATTCGACTGCTCCAGTCCATTTCACGCTTGCGCCACGCCGGCGCCGAACCTCGCGCCTTTCGCGCCGTCACTCAACTGAAATTTCGTTGACGCTAATTCACCGTTTCAGTTCGCCGGCCAACCGTCGAGGATCGCATCCCAGAGCAGGCGTTTCTCGGTCGCCGGACGCTCGGCCTTGTGCGTCAGCTTGTGCAGCCAGAAACGATCATGGACCGCGCGATGCGCTGCCTCGTCGAGCGGCTCGAAGAGCAGCCATTGCAGCTCGTGCGGCCGGTCGGCGCCGACCTGCGGCCTGGCCAGGAACTCGCGACGAAGCCCCCCGTTCAGGAGAAGCGCAGCCTCGAAATGGTAGGGGAACATGAAGTAGTCATGGAGCCCGTCATGGGCCTTCCAGTAGTCGGCGAGGCCATGAAGAACGGTCTCGACCAACGGGTGCCCCTTGCGGGCGTGAATGAACCAGGTCTCCACGAGCCGGGGATGGCGACCGGTCTCGCGCAGGATGTAGAAATCCTCGCGCTCGATCTCCGGCGGAACGGGCTGCCGCAGCAGGATCGTGGCATCGAGCCATGTCCCGCCATGCCTTGCCAGCAGATCCAATCGGATGAAGTTGGAAAAATGCTGGCTGTTCATCAGCCCACGCCGCCGCTTGTCCCAGATATGGCCGGGCAGGTCGACATGGTCCTCGACGGTCCTGTCGTCGAGGACGACGAGCTTGCGCTCGCCCCTGTGGCGAGCCACCGAGCGCAGGCATGCCTTGACCACCGGCGGCGCCGCCTCGACGCCTTGCGCCCAGTATTGCCAGATCGGGCCAAGGTCGCCAGGCGCGCCGGCGGAGCACCACCGCGAATGATCGACGGCGATGTGCCGCACCCGATGCAGCCGCTTGCGGGACCAGGTCATGCACAGCTTGGCGGCGCGCTTGCGCAGCGGCCAGGGCAAGATGCGCGAGGACGCTGCCCGGCGCAGCGGCGCAAGATAGGAAAGCCTGAGCGGGTCGCGGAACGGCACTGCCTCGCTGAAGAACGAGCCCGCCGGGCCATCGCCTGACATCACGGCGCTCAATCCACCGTGACTTCGATGACCCGTGGCTTGCCTGCCGCGCGGGCGCGCCTTAGCGCATCCGCCAGGCCTTCCGTGCCGGCAAGCCGCTCGGCGACGATGCCATAGGCCTCGGCCAGCTTGCAGAAATCCGGCGGCGCGGGAGACACGCCGACCGGCTCGACGCCGACGTCGAGCATCGAGGTCTCGATCTCGCGATAGCCGCGATTGTTCCAGACGACGAAGGTGACAGGCGCATCGGCATCGAGCGCCGCGCCGAGTTCCGGCAGGGTGAACTGGAAGCCGCCGTCGCCGGTCAAGCAGACGACGGAGGCCTCGGGCACGGCGAGCGCCGCGCCGATCGCCGCCCCCGGCCCGTAGCCCAGGGCGCCGAAGCCGGTCGCGGCGTTGAACCAGCCGCCCGGCCGGTCATGGTCGTAATAGAGGTTGGCGGCATAGATCGGC
>NZ_RZOF01000108.1:0-16916 GCF_003998955.1 Mesorhizobium sp. M4B.F.Ca.ET.017.02.2.1
GGCCCGGCGCCGAAATGGGCAGGCCGATGCCGCGCGAACCAAGCGAGGCATCCGCGCGCGCGGCACTGGCGATCGCTTCCTGCAGGGCAAGAGCCACCGCCGGATTCTGCGCCTGCAGGAGGCCATTCCTCGAACGAATGGGACCTTCCACCGAAAGCATCTGCTGGGCAGCCTCATTGGCATGCAGGATTGCCCCACTGGCGCCAGTAAGCACGACAGGCACGGCCAGATGGTCGAGCGCCTGACGATAGAGACTGGCAGTCACGCGGGCCTGATCGAGCAGGTCGCCAATCAGGGACGCACGGCGCAGATGCGGCGACAGCAAGGCCATGAAACGCTGCTCCTCGACGGATATGATCCCCCTGCCGGCCCGCGTGGTGCAACCCATGAGGCCGATCCGGTCCGGTGTGTGAACGAATTTGATGATGCAGCCTTCGCGCAATCCCTGCGGCTTGGCCCAATTCTGATAAAACGGCGTCTGCTGGAGTTCGGCTTCGCTGATATGCGATAGCGTCGCGACGGGCGTGTCGATATCGCCGACGACCGCCGCCTTCAGCCCGGGAATTGCGTCAAAGTCATAATCCTCCTGCAGCACGCGCATCCGCTCGGCATCCCAGGGCGACCGAGCGGCGAAGCGACCGTGATTGTCGGCAGTGCTGGCAAGCGCGATGGTGCTGTACGCCGCATCCATGGTTTCGGTGATCCGGATCATGACCCCGGTCCAGCCGTCCGGATTCAGCACGCAATCGTAGATATCGCCGACAATCGAACCCAGAATTTCGCTGCTCAGCCTTTCCACCGTTTCTCCTGCACCCCAGCATGCCCGCCATGATGGACGGCGGGCAAAGAATGAAACCAGCAACATTTTGACGGCGGCTCGGCGCAAGGACGCCGATCCGCCTGGAGGATTTTGCTGGCGTCATACTTTCGGGTGACGCCAAGCGTAATTGGGCTCGATTAAGGGGTTCAGTCGGCTGAACGCCAAGCCATCAATGTTGCTGGTTATTCCTGGATTGGAAAGCGTCGCGTTCGATTTTTTGAGACTGCGGGTTTAGCGGGGGCGCTTCCTTTGTCACGAAAGACGGTGTTTTCATCGGCTGGTTTGCCGGAGCATCTTGGCGCCTATGAGGGATTGCACAGGATTACCTACAATTCCAGCGACCTGATCGGCGGCGAACAAATCCAGAAGGAGCAATGGATCTCATCGCTGACATCCGGTTACGCCCGTCTGCGTGCCGATCCGGCCATCGGCAGATCGTTCGAAGGGGAGCTCAGGATTGTTCGAGCTAGCGACGTTTCGGTGGGCACGATCCACGGCACTGTCAAATCGATATCGAGAACCACTGAAGACATTGCTGCTCAGAGCACCAACAATGTCGTGTTGCTTCTCAATGCCGGACACTCCCCGCTCAGCGTCGACCAGGCGGGAAGGAGCGTCGATCTGAGTCCAGGCGCGTCCGTTCTTGTCGAGCAGAGCGCTCCCTCAATCATCCGAGTGAGCGACGGGCAATGCGGCCTGATCGCCGTGCAGACCGATCGCGAACGCGTGCGTCAGCGATATGCAGGGTTTGAGGATCGCCTGATGACCGTCGTGTCGAGCTCCATGATGATCAACGCCCTTCTTCGTGCCTATGTCGGCGTTCTGGCCGATGAGAAAGAAGCCGAGTCTCAACTGACCATGCAGTTCGTGGCCGATCATATTGCCGACCTGATCGCCGCCACCGCTTCCATTGCCACACCGGTGACGGCGCACGACAACGCGGACGCGCGAGGTCTACGTGCGGTACGGACGCAAGCGATTCTGACTAAAATTCGCGGTGGCTTCACCGATCCGGAAATCTCCGCGCAAGGTATCGCAAAAGAGCTCGGCCTGTCGGCGCGCTATGTCCAGGATCTGCTCCAGGAAACAGGCATCAGCTTCTCCGAGCGTGTTCTCGAACTACGCCTGCAGAGAGCGCACAAGATGCTCTCGCAACGGCACAACGACGCCATGCGCGTCAGCGAAATCGCGCTGATAAATGGCTTCAGCGATGTGTCCTACTTCAATCGCTGTTTCCGCCGCCGCTTCGGCTACACGCCATCGAGCGCGAGATAGATCCGGACATCGGCCGGCACGGCCCCCCTCACTTCCCCTGCCCCTTCAAAAATTGCCCGAGCAGATCAACCGGCAGCGGGAAGACCACCGTCGACGAGCGCTCGCCGGCGATGTCGTGCAGGGCCTCGAAATAGCGCAGCTGCATGGCTTGCGGCTCGGCCGCCAGCATGCGGCCGGCTTCGACCAGTTTCGCCGCCGCCTGCTGCTCGCCGTCGGCGTTGATCACCTTGGCGCGGCGCAGGCGTTCGGCTTCGGCTTGCTTGGCGATGGCGCGGACCATGCTCTCGTTCAAATCGACATGCTTGATCTCGACATTGGAGACCTTGATGCCCCAGGCATCGGTGCGCTGGTCGAGGATCTCCTGGATGTCGTTGTTAAGCTTGTCGCGCTCGGCCAGCATCTCGTCGAGTTCGTGCTTGCCGAGCACCGAGCGCAGCGTGGTCTGCGCCAACTGGTTGGTGGCGGCCATGAAATCCTCGACCTGGATGATCGCCCGCTCGGCGTCGACGATGCGGAAATAGAGCACGGCGTTGACCTTCACCGAGACATTGTCGCGCGAGATCACGTCCTGCGGCGGCACGTCCTGCACCACAACGCGCAGGTCTACCCGCACCATTTGCTGGATGAAGGGGACGAGGATGATGAGGCCGGGCCCCTTGACCGCCGTGAAGCGGCCGAGCGTAAAGACCACGCCGCGCTCATATTCCCTCAGGATGCGGATGGCGGCCGCAAGGAACATGATCACGGCCACCGCAACGACCAGATAGGCCACGTAACCGACCATCATCTTATTGCTCCGTTGTTGTTCGCGTCGCGGCGGCGCACCGTCAGCACGAGGTCGCCGACATCAGTCACCTCGACGCTGTCGCCGGGCGCGACGGGCTCGTCGGCCCTCGCCCGCCAGCGCTCGCCTAAGGCCAACACATGGCCCTCGCCGCCCTGCCAGTCGAGGATCTCGACGGGCAGGCCGCGCATGGCCTCGCCGCCGACGCGCGGCGGACTTTTGCGCGCCGCCCAGACATAGGTTCCGGTGAGCAGTGCCAACCCCAGCGTCAGCGCGGCAGCGGGGCCGATGACGGCCCACGACATGGCAAAGCCCGGACCCTCGACCTTGAGCAGCAGGGCGGAGCCCAGCAGGAAGGCGGCGACGCCGCCCAGCCCGAGCACCACGGTGGGATTGAACGCCTCGACGGCAAGGAACGCGATGCCGAGCAGCATCAGCGCCAGGCCCGCATAGTTGATCGGCAACAGGTTGAGCGCATAGAGGCCGAGCACCAGGCAGATGGTGCCGATGACGCCGGGGGCTACCGCGCCCGGGCTGGTGAATTCGAAGATGATGCCATAGACGCCGACCAGCATCAGGATCACAGCGACGTTCGGATCGGTGATGACGGCGAGCAGCCGGATGAACCAGCCCGGCTCCAGCGTCTCGACCTGCAGGCCGTCGGTCGCCAGCACCTGCTTTTTACCGGCGACGTCGACGGTGCGCCCGTCGGCCAGTTGCAAGAGCTCGGTGGTGTCGCGGGCGACGAAGTCGATGACATGTTCCTGCAGCGCGGCGCTGGCCGAAAGGCTCGCCGCCTCGCGCACGGCCTTCTCGCCCCAGTCGCCATTGCGGCCGCGCAATTCGGCGAGCGAGCGGATCAGCGCGACCGCGTCATTGGTCACCTTGGCCATCATCGCGTCGCCGGCCGGTCGCCCGGTGGCGTCCTTCTGGTCCTTGTCCTTCTCGCCGCCCGGAAGCGACGGCAGCCCGCCGAGTTCGACCGGCGTCGCTGCGCCGAGATTGGTGCCGGGCGCCATCGCCGCGACATGGGTGGCGTAGAGGATGTAGGTGCCGGCGCTGGCCGCGTGGCCGCCGGCCGGCGCGACATAGCCGATGACGGGGACCGGCGAGGCCAGGATGGCGGCGATCATCTCGCGCATCGAGGTGACCAGCCCGCCCGGCGTGTTCAGCTGCAGGATGAGGACCGCGGCGTCGCGCTTGGCGGCGGTGTCGAGCGCCTCCTCGAGCTGCCTGGTGCTGGCCGGCCCGATGGCGCCGTCTATGGCGACGCTCAGCGCCACCTTCCCGCTCCCGGTCGAGGAGAAGGGAGAAACGACAGCCGCGGCCAAAAGAGCAGCGGCAAGAAGGGCCACCCGCGCGAAGATCACGCTCAAAGCTCCATGGTGAAGATATGGGTTGTATTTTGGTGAAGTCCAATGAGGGCATGTGGCGGGGGAGATCGGCTGTCACTGCCCTTAGCCAATCTCGGTGCTGCCACTCCATCAATTGCCCTGTATGATCCTGCCGCTACGAGTGTCTTGATGGGGGGAAATCATGCGAAGCGGATTGGCGGCATTCATCGTCTTGGGCGCACTGCAAGCCACGCAGCCGACCAATGCCGCATCCTGCGGCTGGAGCGCGAAGATGGAGGAGGACGAAGGCGGCAGCGTGCTGACGGCCTCGGTGTGCGGCGGGCCGAATGGCGGCGCGCATCTGATGCTGACCTGTTTCGGCAAGCCGACGCTAAGCTACGATCTCGGCGAGGCCGGTCCGCAACTCGAGCCCGGCATCAAGGCCTCGTTCGCGTTCAAGGCCGGCGGCAAGACAGTGACGAAGACGCTAGTGCTCGAGGCGATGTACAATTACTTCACCGCGCAATTCGGCAGCGCCGACCCGCTGCTCGCATTGCTGCGCGGCAAGGGCGAGGTCATTGTCACGTCCGACAAATATGGCGAGAACAGTTTTTCGCTCGCCGGGTCGAGCGCGGCGATCGGCAAGGTGCTGGCCGAATGCGGCAAGGCTTCTTCCGGGGACGCAGACTGAAGGCGGAGCGAGGCCGAGAACAAGCCTCAGGCCGCGCGGCAGCCAAGCTGCCATCCCCCCCTCGAGGCTCGTGAGGGGGAGCGCGGCCGCTACCGATCGACGCTCGCCGCACCCCCGAACCGATTTGCGGTTTTCGTCGCAATTTCCCTGAAGTTTCGTCGGGGCATCACGATCTCCGGCCTGGCGCCAACTATCCTCGGCCTTGCTGTCACAGAGACAGTTCGAGACGGAGATCAAGGCCATGACCACGATCGTTTCCTTCATCGGCGCCACCGCCGACAACCGGCGCCAGAACCGGCGCCAGGCCTCCCCTTCCCGGCTCTACCGACTCGCTTGCGCCGCGACATCGGCGCTGTTGTGGCTGCCGCGTTTCTGGAAGACGCGCGGCGAGCTTGCAGTGCTCGCCGCCATGAGCGAATGCGAACGCCGCGATATCGGCCTCACCGTCTTCGACGTCGAGAACGCGCTGACGCTGCCTGTCGACCGCGACCCGACCGAGGTGCTTGCGAAGGTCGTGGAGGACCGCCGCCAACGCCGCGAATTCTGAGCGCGATGCTCCAGGGCCGGGCGCCGGCGATCCAATCACTCCGGCAGGCCGGCCTCGCGCAGGCCGGCGGCGATGCGTTCAGTCGTGCCCGCGTCGAAGGGCGAGGCGTCGCCAACCCTGGCAATGGTGAGGCCCGGGTAGGTTTCCATGAGCCTGCGGCAAGCGTGCCGTGCCTCGTCCTTGCGACCGGCATGAACCAGCGCCGTGACCAGCAGGCGCAGTCCCCACCAGGTGCCCGGCTGCTGGCTAAGGCCGCGCTGCGTCAGCGCCACCGCCTCGTCATAGCGCGCGGCGACGAAATGCGCGGCGCCGATGCCGATCTCGGCCATGTAACCCATCGGGTCGCGCGGGCTCAGCCGTTCGAAATGCTCGAACTTCTCGATCGCCGCCTCGGCCCGTTCGCGATAGACGTCCAGCCAGGCGCTGCGCAGCCAGGCCCAGGCGGAATTCGGATCGAGCGCACGCGCCCGCGCCAGATGCATGTCGGCGACATCGTAGTCGCGGGCAAAGGAATGCGCCGCCCCGAGCACGGCAAGGACCATCGGATCGTCGCCGGAGAGCGCCGCCCCCTTCTGCGCCAGGCGCAGGCCCTCTTCCCGAGAAGCGGCGGGCGTTTCGGTCCAGCGGTAGCCGGCGCGCTGCAGATGGCACCAGGCAAGCAGCGAAAGCGCCAGCGGATAGTCCGGCTCGATCGCGATCGCACGTTCAAGCAGCGTGCCGGCCCCCTGGTTCTGCGCGCGCTCGAGCGACCAGGTGAGCGGAAAGGCGCGCAACACGTAGTCGTAGGCGGCGAGGCTTTCCGGCCGCTTGCGCCGCGAACGCTCGATCTCGGCCGACAGGATGGAGGGCTGGATGGCGCCGACGACACTCTCCGCAAGCCGGTCCTGCAGGTCGAACACATCGGCCATGGTGCCGTCGTAGCGGTCGGCCCAGATCGTCTTGCCGGAACCGGAGTCGATGAGTTGTCCGGTGAGGCGGATATGATCGCCGGCCTTGCGGACGCTGCCAGTCAGGACGTAGCGCACGCCGAGTTCGGCTCCGGCCCGTTTCACGCCGTCGGCCTCGCCCTTGTAGGCGAAGCTCGAATTGCGGGCGATGACGAACAGCCAGCGCATGCGCGACAGCGCCGTGGTGATCTCGTCGACCATGCCGTCGGCAAAATAGTCTTGCGCCGGGTCGCCGCTGAGGTTCTCGAAGGGCAGCACCGCGATCGACGGCCTGTCGTCGGCGGTCCCCTCCCCGGTCGCGGTGGCGACCCGATCCTCGAGGCGGCGCACGCGCTCTTCGTCGATCACATAGCCGCGCCGCAGCACGGTGCGGATCAAGCCCTCGGCCTCGGCGCCGAGCGCCTTGCGGATGTCCTTCATGCATTGGGTGAGCGAATCGTCGGAAACGGCGACGTTCGGCCAGACCGCATTGACCAGCTCGTCCTTGCCGATGACGCGGCCGGCATTTTCCAGCAGGTAGGTAAGCAGCGAAAGCGACTTGGCGCGCAGGTCGACGTCGAGCCCGCCCCTCTGCAGCCTGCCCCTGTGCAGATCGAGCCTGTGGCCGGAGAATTCGAACGTCGTCATGTCGCCCCTCGAGGAGACGTCAACCAATTCGATCCGCGCGACGGCTAGCGATCGATCAAAGCCCTCGCATGCTCGAAGACATCATGCCTGTCCCCCGACATCAAGGCTTTCGCCCACTGAAGATGGCGTGGCCGGCGAAGAGCCAGGCGCAGTCGACTTCGGTGAAGCCCGCTTGCGCAAGCCAGGAAAGCTGCTCGGCCAGCGAGGACGGTTTGTCGATCGGCTCGCCGTCCGGGTTACGGAAATAGTTCCAGCCCAGGCGATTGAATTCGGCGAAGGCGGCGAGATCGTCGTCGATCGCCAGCGCCCGCGTGCGCACCGCCTCGTCCCATTGCCGTGCGGCGATGTCGAGCCCGCTTGCGGTTGGCGGGCGCACGATGTCGGCCACCACCAGCACGCCGCCGGGCTTGAGCGCCGCCGCCAGATCGGCAAACAGCTCCTGCTTCTGCCGGCCGTCGAGATGATGGATTGCGAGCGAGGAGACGACCGCATGCGGGGTCTCGGCAAAGCGCCGCCAGTCGCGCTGCGCCAGCTCGAACGCGGCGGTGGTCAGGCGCCCAGCTTGGTCGCGGCAGGTGGCCCGCGTCTGCTCCAGCATTTGCGCCGAGCCGTCGAGCGCCAGAACATGGCAGTCGGGAAAGCGCTCCAGCAGCGCGCGGCTGAGCAGCCCCTCGCCTGGGCACAGCTCGACCAGCAGGTTGCCCGGTTCGGGTTGCGGAATGAGGTCCGCGATGATCCCGATCTGGCGTTCGCGTTCCGGCACGAAATAACGCCCGTTGTCCAGAAAGCCGCGAGAATGGTTCTCGTCCCAATGTGCCGTGCCTTGCGCCTGCGCCATGTTGCACCCTTTCCTCTTCGACCCAGTCTGCACGGCACCCGCCCGGCCGTCGTGATGGCAGGCTGAAATTCGGCTGAGATTGGCGGGACGGAAGCTGCATGGCGGCCGAAGCGCGACGGCGGCGATACGCAATACCCAAGGCGAGGCGGCAAGCGATGCAAGCCGCCCGGCCATCGCGCCCCCGGGCTTCGGTTGCGTTGCTGTGCATCGTCTTGCCCTGGCGCGCCATGACGCAATTCACACAGGCGGACCGGCAAAATCGCCGCCCGCCCAAATACACCCAAAAAAAGTCAGGTTGATAATGCTGGGCGGAAAAAGTCCAGCCGGCGAAAGGCAAGCCGATTCAAGCGCATAGGCGGGGCCTGCCGCATCGGCAACAGGGGCGGTCGAAAAGCCCGAAAAACCGGCTTTTGCTGGCCTTCAAGGACAGCAAGGACGCGATCGCGCGGGTCTGCGGCAACGGTGCGCGAGGGTCAAAAACCGGCATTCGGACACCGCGGCATGCGAAGTTGACAGACGACGCCGCCGCTGGATATGCCGAAGCCACTGGTCACGCCATAACCGGGGGCTGTTGGGGACGGACGGGGTTTCAGCAGCTTGGCGGGGGCGCCGGACGGGCTGGTACACGCATGGTGTACCGCCCGCTCCTGGCCGGTCTTCCAAAACGCAGATTTTAACCGCGTCGCAAGCGCGCGCACGCCGCCCTTGCGTCTTGCCCGCCGATTGACCATCCTCATAGCGTGCAGCGTCTCCAGCCGGAGGCGTGGCAGGGTGTTTGGCGCATGGGGGTCATGCGTGGGGTTATGACGCGGTTGGGGGATCGCATATGCCGACGCTTTACGCGTTGAAGCCGGCCTTCCAGGCGAGGTTGCGGCCGCTGGCCGACCGGCTCGCCGGGGCTGGCGTCACCGCCAACCAGATCACGCTTCTCGCCGCCGGCGTTTCGGTCGCGACCGGGGTGGTGACGGCCGTCTTCGCCGCCCATCCCGTCGTGTTCCTGCTGATGCCGCTGGTGCTGTTTACACGCATGGCGCTCAATGCCATCGACGGCATGCTGGCACGGGAGCATGGGCAAGCGTCAAAACTCGGCATGTATCTCAACGAACTCTGCGACGTCGTCTCGGACCTGGCGCTGATCCTCGCCTTCGCCGCCCTCTTCCCGGCCTGGGGCGTCGTCGCTTTCGCGATCGTGGCTGTGATCGTCGAATTCGCCGGTGTGCTCGGCATCGCAGCGGGGGCGGCGCGCGACTATGCCGGGCCTTTCGGCAAGAGCGACCGGGCGCTAGCGCTCGGCGTCATCGGCTTCCTCGTCGCCTTCGGCCTGTGGCCGGCGGCGCTCACGCCTTTCATGTTTCCGGCGCTCGCAACACTGTCGCTGGCGACCGCCATCAACCGGATACGCAGCGGCCTTAGAGGAGCAGTCGAGCAATGACCGACCTCGGGGGCAACACCATGATCCATCAGCAGAATATCGCCGCCGCAGCACCCGCGAGCGTCGAACGGGTGGCCGAGGAGCGGACCTTCAGGACCCATGACGGCACCGAGATCTTCTATCGCTACTGGCCGGCAGTGGGTGACAAGCCCAAGGGCGCCGTCCTTCTCTTCCATCGCGGCCACGAGCATGGCGGCCGCATGGCGCATCTGGTCGACGAGCTCGCCATGCCGGGCTACGCCTTCTATGCCTGGGACGCGCGCGGCAACGGGCGCTCGGCAGGCGAGCGCGGCTACGCGCCGTCCTTCGCCGCCCTTGTGCGCGACATCGACTGCTTCGTGCGCGAGATCGCGCGTGACGGATTTGGCCAGCGCGATCTGGCACTCATCGCGCAGTCCTTCGGGGCGGTGCTCGCCGCAGCCTGGGTGCATGAGGACGCGCCCGACATCCGCGCGCTGGTGCTCGCCTCGCCGGCCTTCTCGGTCAAGCTCTACGTGCCCTTCGCCAAGGAGGGCATCGCGCTCTGGCAGAAGCTCAAGGGCCGCTTCTTCGTCAATTCCTACGTCAAGGCGAAATTCCTCACCCATGATCCGGAGCGCATCGCCTCCTTCGACGCCGATCCGCTCATCACCCGCCCGATCGCCTCCAACATACTGGTCGAGCTCTACGCGCATGCCGCCCGGATCGTTTCGGATGCGCGCGCGATCACCGTGCCGACACAGCTGCTGATCTCGGGCGCCGACTGGGTCGTGCGGCACGGCCCGCAGCACGAATTCTTCGTCAATCTGGCGAGCCCGGCCAAGGAGCGGCATGTGCTGCCCGGCTTCTTCCACGACACGCTGGGCGAGCGCGAGCGCAAATTCGCGCTCGACCTGATCCGGCCATTCCTCGAGAAACAGTACACGACGCCCGAGAAGCCCGCCGATCTGACTGTCGCCGACCGCGCCGGCTACACACGCGACGAGGCCGACAAGCTCGCCTCGCCGCTGCCGCTGTTGTCGCCCAGGGGCCTCTACTGGGCGATGAGCCGCGCCTTCATCCGCATGGGCTCCTGGTTCTCGACCGGGCTCAAGACCGGGATTGCCACCGGCTTCGATTCCGGCTCCACGCTCGACTATGTCTATGAAAACGAGGCGCGCGGCGTCAGCCATGTCGGCCGCATGGTCGACCGCACCTTCCTCGATGCCATCGGCTGGCGCGGCATCCGCCAGCGCAAGCTTCATCTGGAAGAACTGATCGCCAGCGCCACGGAGCAGCTGAAGGCTGCCGGCCGGCCCGTGCACATCCTCGACATCGCCGCCGGACATGGTCGCTACGTACTCGATGCCGTCGCCAAATGCGCCGTGCCCCCGGCAAGTGTCAGGCTGCAGGACTATTCCCAGCTGAATGTCGGGCTCGGCACCAGGCTGATCGCCGAGCGGAACCTGCCGACCAGCGTCACCTTCCGCCAGGCCGACGCCTTCGATACCGGAATGCTGGCCGGGCTGAAGCCGGCGCCGGACCTCGCCATCGTCTCCGGGCTTTATGAGCTGTTTGCGGACAATGCGCTGATTTCCCGCTCGCTCGGCGGATTGGCCGGCGCCATGGAGCCCGGCGCGCTGCTGATCTACACCAACCAACCCTGGCACCCGCAGCTGGAGATGATCGCGCGCAGCCTGACCTCGCATCGCGGCGGCCAGGCCTGGGTGATGCGGCGGCGCACGCAAGGCGAGATGGACCAGTTGGTGAAGGCCGCCGGCTTCGAGAAGATCGACCAGCGCATCGACCAGTGGGGCATCTTCACCGTCTCGGTCGCCCAACGCGTCTGAGGAAGCCGTGCCCGCCGCCGACCCTGCCCCAGCCCCTATCGCGACCGAGCGACCGAAGGATAAATTCGGCGCCATCCTGCTGCGCGCGGCGCTGTGGCTGGCGCTGCTCGCGCCGCTGTTCTACTCGACCTATGGCTTCGCCAACTGGCTGGCGTCGCGCCGCGACGACGTCGGCAGCATCGTCTTTGCCTGGGAACGCGACATTCCGTTCATGGCCTGGACGATCGTGCCCTACTGGTCGATCAACTTGTTCTACGGACTGTCGCTGCTCCTCAACGACAGCAAGCGCGGCGTCGACCGCCTTGCCGGCCGCTATCTGACGGCGCAGGCCGTCGCGGTGACCTGCTTCATCCTGTTCCCGCTCAAGGCCACCTTCGTGCGGCCGGAGACATCGGGCCTGCCGGGCTTCCTGTTCGCGGTGCTCGGCGGTTTCGACAAACCGTTCAACCAGGCGCCATCGCTGCACATAGCGCTGCTGGTGATAATCTGGGATCACTGGCGGCACAGGCTGACCGGAATCGCGGGAATTATCTGGCATGTCTGGTGCTTCCTGATCGGAGCCTCGGTGTTGACGACATGGCAGCACCATTTCATCGACATCCCGACCGGCGCGCTTCTCGGCCTGTTCGCTGTGTGGCTCTTCCCGCGCGAGGGCGAGCTGCCGTTCGCCGGCTTCCGGCTGACCGCCGACAGGAGAGCGCGGCGGCTGGCGCTCTTCTATGGGCTGGGGGCGGCGCTGCTGCTCGCCAGCGCGGCCGGCGGCGCACTTGTGTCGCCGATAGCCCTCGTGCTGCTGTGGCCGGCGCTGGCGCTTGCCATCGTCGCCTTTGCCTATGCCGGGGCCGGGGTGAAAGTGTTCCAGAAATCGGCCGACGGCAGTGTGCCGCTCGCCAGCCGCCTGCTGCTCTGGCCCTACCGTGTCGGCGCGAAAATCAATCTCTGGGCCTGGACGCGCACGCTGCCGCCCCGCGTGCCGGTCGCCGACGGCGTCTTCCTCGGCCGCTTCCCGACGACGGCCGAAGCTAATGGCTTCGGCACGGTGGTCGACCTTGCCGCCGAGTTGGAGCGGCCGGCTCGCGCGTCATGCCGATGGATCAGCCTTGCCGTACTCGACCTGATGCCGCCAGCCGAGAAGGAACTCTCCGAAGCGGTGCAGGCGATCGAGGCGGCGCGCCGGCAGGGCACGGTGCTGATCTGCTGCGCGCTCGGCTTCCAACGCAGCGCTACCGTCGCCGCCGCATGGCTGGTCGGCACCGGCCGCTCGCACACTGCAGCGCAGGCGCGCAAACTGCTCGCCGCCTCCGGCCGACCGGTGCACATTCAGGCCGGGGAAGCTGCATGAGCAGCAACCCCTATCAGGACAAAGCCGGCGCGTTCGCCGCCGGACTTATACTGCAGGCGGCATGGCCACTGCTGGCGGTCGCTGCTTGCCTGCTCGCCGCGCCGGTGATCGGGCTGGCGGCCGCGCCGCAGGTGACACCGCTATCGGCGGCGGCGTGGCTGGTGGCTGCGGCGGCGGCTCTAGCTACCCTCGCCTTCATCGCGCTTATCCTGTTCGATGCGCTGTTGTTCCGGCTGATGGCGAGCCATGACAGCGAGGTTTCGGGCGGCGGCGCGGTCGACGATTTGCTCGCCCGCATGCGGCTGAAGCCGACGCCGGCCCAGACGCGATCGCTCGACCAGCGCATAGCGGGCACGCGCCGGCTGCTGACAAAACAGCGCATAGCCTTTGCGGTGTTCGCGGCAGCGTCACTGATGGCGGCATTGCTTTGAGACTTCGATGACAAAACTCCACATCCGCGCCAACACCTTCACCCTCCTGCAGACCATCACCTCGGTCGGCCTGTCGGCGATGGCCTGGGTGGTGACTGGGGTCAGGCCGATCTGGAACGGCAGCCAGCCGTCGGAGCGGCAGCGCATCTATTTCGCCAACCATGCCAGCCATGGCGACTTCATCCTGCTCTCGGCCTGCCTCAGCGAGAAGGTGCGCGCCCGCACCCATGCGGTTGCCGCGGCCGAATATTGGGGCAAGTCGCGGCTGCGCCGCTACATCGCCGAGGACATGCTGTCCTCCGTATTGATCCATCGCCAGTGGACCGACGAGGCCGAGAACCCGATCAACATCATGCTGTCGGTGCTTGACCAGGGTCATTCGCTGATCCTGTTCCCCGAGGGCACCCGCAACACCACCGACGAGCCGCTGCTGCCGTTCCGCTCCGGCCTCTACAATCTCTCGATGGCGCGGCCGGAAGTCGAGCTCATCCCGTGCTGGATCGAGAACATGTCTCGGGTTCTGCCCAAGGGCCAGTTCCTGCCGGTGCCGCTTTTGTGCCGCGTCGTCTTCGGCCCGGCTGTCACCATCGCGCCCGGCGAAGAGCGCCGCGCCTTCCTCGAACGCGCCCGCCAGACGCTGCTGGCCCTCGACCCCCGTCCGGACCGGGACGACTAGACCATGATCCCAAAAAGTGGCTCCCGGTTTTTGGAAAAGACTATGGTCAAACAAAAAGACAGGGCCGGAGGCCCGAAATAATGCCGCTGCCGCCGATACATGAAACCATGATCCTGATCGCCGGCCTGGTCGCCGTGCTGTCGACGGCCAGCGTCACCGCCGGCATATTGTCGTGGCGGGCGCCGAAGCCGCTGTCGCCGACGCTCACCAACCTCACCCAGCGCATCAACGCCTGGTGGGTGATGGTGGTGGCGATCACGGTCGCCTTCTTCTTCGGCCATGCCGGCATGACCATCCTGTTCGCGCTGATCTCGTTCGCGGCACTGCGCGAATTCGTGACGCTGACGCACAGCCGGCGCAGCGACCACTGGGTGCTGCTCGGCATGTTCGCCATCATCATTCCGTTCCAGTACTGGCTGGTGTGGACGGCCTGGTACGGGCTCTTCACCATCTTCATCCCTGTCTACTGCTTCCTGCTGATGCCGGCCATCACCGCGCTCAACGGCGACACCGAGCGCTTCCTGGAGCGCGTCTCGGCGCAGCAATGGGCGATCATGATCTCGGTCTACTTCGTCAGCCACGTGCCGGCGCTGCTGACGCTGAACGTGCCCGGCTTCGAGGGCCGCAACCTGCTGCTCATCGCCTTCCTGATCATCACCGTGCAGGGCAGCGACGTGCTGCAATACATCTTCGGCAAGCTGTTCGGAAAACATCTGCTGTCGCCGAAGGTGTCGCCTTCGAAAACCTGGGAAGGGCTGGTCGGCGGGCTTGCGGCGTCGAGCCTGCTCGGCGCGCTCTTGTCCTTCCTGACGCCGTTCTCGCCGCTGCAGGCCGCCGTCGTCGCCCTCGTCGCCTGCCTGATGGGCTTCCTCGGCGGCCTGGTCGCCTCGGCCATCAAGCGCGACCAGGGCGTGAAGGACTGGGGCCATCTGATCGAGGGCCATGGCGGCATGATGGACCGCGCCGACAGCCTGGTCTTCGCCGCCCCGGTGTTCTTCCACACGGTGCGGTATTTCTGGTCGGTGTGAGGAGCCGCAAAGCCCGGCCGATACGCGCCCGCGCCCCTAGGCTAGCCGGGGCGCGGGCCGATCGGGTGTCCCCGATTACAGCACCGTAGAGGCCGGTGCTGCTGTGCGACCAGGCAATAGACGGACCGCCGGGTCTATTAAATAAGTTATAGTTCGGAGAGATCGTTCATCGGGCAGCGACGCGATGGCCCCCATCCCCCCAGGATTGGCAGGGTCGGCACCGGCCTTCACCCGCCGCCGCCGGCGAGGAGCCCTATCCCGAATGCCTTAGCCAATGCCGGTCGAAGATATCGAGGATGGCACGGAACTCGGCCGGCGGGACCTGGTTGGCAACGTCACTGTCGCCGATCAGGAATTGCGCGAGCTGCCGGTCGACGAGCCCGGGCTGATCGATCGACATGCCGAGCGCGGCCAGATCCTCCGCGATCGACTGGTCCGGCAGGAGGTAGCCGCCCCAGGCCGCTGCGTCGGGCGCCGGGTCGCGCAGGCGGATGATGAGGATCCTGGTGATCGAGGGCTGCGGCTCCGGGCCGATGATCGAGCTGCCGCACATGTAACCGCCGAGCACGCTGCCCGGCTGCGACTGCGGGAACAGGCAGAGGAAGAACTGGGCATCGCCGCCGCTTTCCTTCAGATGCGCATAGAGGCCGCGCTTTGCCGGCGTGACCGGCCCGCCAAGCAAGAGCTGGCCCGTCGGCAAGGATTCGCGATAGGCAGCGCTCAGGCTGTGCGCGCCAGGCCCCGGCTCGATCGACAGGTTGCCCCTGATCAGCTGGCCGCGATAGTAGGGCGAGAGCGCGCGCGAATAGCATGCATAGGTTCCGGCGAGCGCCAGGCCGACGCTTTTCTCGTCATGCGCGGTGGCCTCGAACTGTGCGGCGGCGCGGCGTTCGAGCTCGGCTCTGTCGACGCCGTGGCGGGAGGCGATGGCAGCGGCGAACTGCGGCAGGTCGCTGTCGGCGATCCAGGCCCCCGGCTGCTCCAGGCGAAGCAGCTTCGCCCAGTCGTCATAGACGGCGTACTCGCGCGGCTGGGCGCGGCCCTGCAGCCATTTGTCGGCGCGGCCGAGATCGAACGCGGTCTTCGGATTGACGGCCCGGAACGCCGCCGCCAGCTCCTTGCGGGTGACGGTGCCGAGCAGGGCCGAGGTCAGCCGGAGTTTTTGCGCGATATGCTGTGCCATGCGGCCGCCGTCCCTGGGCCTGTTCCATCCCGGTCGACCGGAATGGCTCGCCCCTTTTCGAGCACGGCCCCGGTCCGGGATCGTGCTCCCATGCCAGCTGCTAGCCATAGCATGCGCCGGCACGTCCTCCCATTGTACTTTTCCACAAGCTAATATTCCAGGAATTCCAAAGAATTCCACGGCGTTCCGCACGCGATCCCTTTCCGGTCCGGCGCCTGGCGCTAAGCTCGCCGGCGCTAGGGGAAGGCCACGAGGAAAAGCGGAATTGGCTCGGGCAGACCGCCCAACGCCTCCGCATTCAGGCAGGGAGGAACCGACATGAAGCTCGTTCTGTCAGCGCTGCTCGTCGTGCTTGCGCTGGCGCAGGCCGCGGAAGCCAAGAAGAAAGTCCCGGTGGCGAAGGACGACGCGAAGGTCGAGGCGACCCGGCCGCCGCTGGACAACACGGCCACAGGCGGGATCACGCCTGCCGGCGCCAAGCCGGCGACGACCAACCAGGATGGCTACAATTCGATCTATCCGCCAGCAATCTACCTGCATTTCTAGCCCTTGGCGGGGCGGCAGTGGCGCGGGGATCAACGATCCTCGCGCCACTGCGGACGCAAACTCCCGAGGGCTCGCTTTCGCCGACCCGAGGCAACCGCGCCCTCAGCCGGCGACCGCGGCCGACGCCTTCTTGCGCGCCGGCTGACGGCGGGGCGGGCGGCGCTTGGCGGCGAGCTTGAGGACCACCGGCGGTTCGCCGGACAGCGCGCCGTTGACGGCATCGACCATGCCATAGGCGACGAAGTCGGCATTGAGGTCACGGGCCTCGGCGCTGGCGGCCTGCCGGTCGCCATTGCCGGTTTCCGACCAGAAGACGATGCCAACCCTGAGCTTTGGCCGGCGGCGCTTCAGCCGCCGCACCAGGAAGCGGGCATGCTTGACGGAATCACGGTCGAGGAAGCCGATGACGACCGCGTCGAGCGCATCGAGCTCGAGGCGGCGCACGCCGCCGGGCTCGAGATCGGCGAAGCCCGCCTTCGTCGCCTCGGCGCCCTGCACTTCTAGCACCTGCGCCAGCATGGCGGCGGCGGCATCATCGAGCTCGCCGCGGCCGCCGGCGCACAGAACCGCAATGCCGGTTCCATCCGGGAGATTGACCTCTTCGGCC